>NZ_JBBEUE010000002.1:0-290758 GCF_037402435.1 Acinetobacter sp. NS-4
TTTTCTTCTGTTTTTTTAGGCCTTTGAATTGGAATTTCTGTGGCATCCACGATCACCACATTCCAGTCTATGCCTTCGCCTTCGGGCAAATTCTTCGGTAAATTAAACAGCTTGGACTGAATCAGGCAATCTTCAACATGACGTACAATTCTTGAGGCTGTAGGCTCTGAAATCCCGTAACTCGTAGCAATGTGAAATAAGGTTCGGTATTCCCGCCAATAGCTCAGACAGAGCAGAACCTGATCCTCCAGACTTAATTTGGGTGGTCTGCCTTTAGCTGGAACATGCTTCTGCAATTGCTCAACCATTAAATAAAAGGTTGACCATGAGATGCCTGTATATCGCTTAAACTGTTTTTCAGAAAGCTTCTTTGAATCAATGTATTTCATCCGCAGATTATGCACGAATGCTAAGAAAATTAGAGTACAAATATCAATCAAAAAGGTGCTCGTTTTTTGATTTATGAAAGAGATCTATTTACCTATTATCCAAACCTGTCTGAATTATTCTTATTTTGATTATTCCAATCCAAAATTTTATGTGGGTTATAATGTGGGACAAAAGCACAGGTAAGAAAAAAGCCTTTGCAAATACAAGGGCTTAATTCGAAATTTGGCGGAAGCGGTGAGATTCGAACTCACGGAGGACTCGCACCCTCGTCGGTTTTCAAGACCGGTGCATTAAACCGCTCTGCCACGCTTCCATGTGCGCCATAATACGGATGTTTTTAAAAGCTGACAAGTAAAAATTACAACTAAACCATTCAAATGAATATTGTTTCACCAAATCAACTTAAAACATCATAATTTGGCTGCCAATTCAGCACCCTCGCGGATTGCACGCTTGGCATCAAGCTCTGCTGCCAGTTTGGCACCGCCAATAATATGGTAATTCGCCAAGGTATGTTCACCGTCATTCGGCATAATATCCTTCACTGACTCTTGTCCTGCACACACCACCACGGTATCAACACGTAACAGTTGGTCATAACCATTGGTTTCTATCCATAAGCCTTCATTGCTAATAGACTTATATTGCACGCCGCGTAACATCTTCACTGTATGTTTTTTCAATTGAGCACGATGCACCCAGCCTGTAGTTTTGCCTAATCCAATCCCCAGCGGTGTGGTTTTACGTTGCAATAAATAGATCTCACGGACAGGATGAGCCACTTCAGCAGCTTGCATTCCTCCTTCAGAAATATAATTTGGATTTGGGTCAATGCCCCACTCCCGCTGCCAGTCCGCCAATGGTTGCGGCTGTGGCTGACGTTCAGGTTTTAATAAAAATTCCGATACATCAAAACCAATCCCCCCCGCACCAATCACTGCAACACGATCCCCCACTGGAGCACCGCGAAGCACTTCCGCATAAGATAATACTTGCGGTGCATCACTGCCTTCAATTTTTAATGCACGCGGAACAACTCCAGTCGCAACCACGACCTCATCAAAACCTTCACGTTCCAGTTGTTCACGGTTCACTCTGGTATTTAACCGAAGCTCCAATCCAGTTTTTTCAATTTGAACTTTAAAATAACGAATGGTTTCGTGGAATTCTTCTTTGCCCGGAACCACTTTGGCCAGATTAAATTGCCCGCCCACTTCTTTAGAGGCTTCAAATAAAGTGACTTTATGGCCGCGACTTGCCGCAACTGTTGCAGCAGACATGCCTGCTACGCCACCACCAACAACAGCAATTTTTTTCGGTGTTTTGGTTTTTAAATAGACCAGTTCTGTTTCATAGGCAGCGCGTGGATTGACCAAACAGGTTGCCCGCTTATTTTTAAAGGTGTGATCCAAACAAGCCTGGTTACAGGCAATACAGGTATTAATTTCATCAACACGATTGGTTGCGGTCTTGCTGACCCAGAATGCATCTGCCAACAAAGGTCGTGCCATTTGCACCATATCGGCTTTTCCAGCAGCCAAAATGGCTTCGGCTGTTTCAGGCATGTTAATGCGGTTAGATGCAATCACGGGAATAGCAACGTGTTTTTTCACCTCGGCCGTGTAATCGGCAAATGCTGCACGCGGTACCGAAGTAACAATGGTCGGAATACGTGCTTCATGCCAGCCTATACCGGTATTCAGCAAAGTTACGCCTGCTTGTTCCAGCGCTTGGGCAACCGTAATCACTTCCTGCATGGTATTGCCATCATGCACCAAATCTAGTAGCGACAAACGGAAGCAGATAATGAAGTTTTCGCCATTTTTTTTCCGAATAGCTTTTACAATTTCCACTGCAAAACGCATCCGGCTTTGAATGTCTCCACCCCAGCGATCAGTACGTTGATTGACATGACGGCTTAAAAACTGATTCAGCAAATAACCTTCAGAGCCCATGATTTCCACACCATCATAGCCGGCTTTTTTGGCAATACTAGCGGTATGTGCATAATCATTGATGGTTTCGAGAATCTGTTTTTCACTCATCTGACGCGGTTTAAACGGTGAAATTGGTGACTTGATTGGGCTGGCAGAAACCACAAAAGGCTGATAACCATAACGACCCGAATGCAAAATTTGCATCAAAATTTTTGCACCATGCTTATGTACAGCATGCGTCACCAAGCGATGCGGCGCCACATCCGCCAAATGATTCATGGTACCGCCCGCAGGAAGCAACCACCCCTGACGGTTCGGTGAAATCCCCCCAGTGATAATCAGACCTACACCACCTTTTGCCCGTTCGCCAAAATATGCGGCTAATTTAGGATAATTATAAAAACGATCTTCCAGACCGGTATGCATGGAACCCATCACGACACGGTTTTTAATGGTCGTAAAGCCCAAATGTAGCGGTTTTAAAATATTTGCATAGCTAGTTGTCATGATGGGTCCTTAATATATTGGCTCTGCAACTTGTTGCATATTACTTTACCTATTTTTATCATTTTGTTTATGACTTGTTTTAAAGATTGTCTGACGAAACAGTCAATTCAGCATAAAAAAAGGTGCAGTTTTAAAACCACACCTCGTATAAGTTCCGGGAAATAAATCTATATTAATCCCAGTATTTTAATTTGGAAGTCTGACCAATCCCCACATTAAAGCTATTGGTCGGATCTAATTTTTGATAATGCTTTTTAAGCGCAGGCTTGGCCACATATAAATGTCCAACATTATGCTCAGCCGGATATTCAGCTCCACGCGCATCCAGCAAATGCCACATTTGATGCTCCATCGCCAAAGGATCAACGCCTTTTTTCACAATATAGTCCTGATGGAACACATGACATAAAAAATGACCGTAATACAATTTATGAATAATCAAGTCATCCATTTCCTGAGGCAAGGTTTCGACCCATTCACGGTCATTACGGCGTAAGGCAATATCCAACGCGACAATATCTTCTACTTCACTCCGATGGGTATCACGATAACGAATTGCTGCTCCCGCAACCGCAAAGCGGTGCAGAAAGGCTTTACGCCCTTCTTCCTCGCTGCATAGAAAATAATTTCCAGTGGTATTGGCTGAAAAATATTGCTGCAAAAATTGCTGCACCTGTTCTACGTCCTGATTCTCGATACGCAGCACCAGATGATGCTCATACAAATCCCGGAATTCATTCATGCGTTTCGGTAAATGCGACGGTAAAAATTTGCTCAGCATTTGCAGGACTTTGTCAGACAGTCCTTTCATGCCGACTTTTTCCAGGTAGCTATCCACCTTATCTTTCATGGCAAAAGCCGCCGGTACTTTGGCTGTTCCAAATTTCTCGATAAACATGAAGGTATCTTTGCCATATTCAGCGCCAATATCGTAAGCTACCCGGTGAATATATTCGCCTGCAATCGGCAAGCGCGGTAAATCAGTGAGTAGAAAACGGCGGATTGCAGTTAAATCTTGCTGGGTATTGGTGCCGACATAAAACACCTGACTGGGAATTTTTTCAAAGGTATCCAAACGTACCGCAAACACACAGACTTTTCCCGCCGAACCGGATGCTTCATACAAACGCGATGGATCGGCATTAAAACGTGCCGGAGTATTCTCATCGACTTGAGTCACATCATGCGCATAATGCTGATCCGAAGCACAGCAACTTGGATTATTTTCAATATCCGCTGTCTGGTAGTTTTGGCTTTCCAGTTTTGTCAGAATCTCTTCAGGCGTTGCACCTAAATTCACTCCCAAATGATTCACCAGCTCTAATTTGCCAGCACTATTCACTCGTGCATACAGGGCAAGTTCGGTATAGGCAGGCCCACGTCGAACCAGCGCACCACCCGAGTTATTGCACACACCACCCAAAACCGATGCACCAATACAGGAAGAACCAATCACAGAATGCGGCTCACGGTTAAATTGGGCAAGTTCCTTTTCAAGTTTGTCTAGCGTTGCTCCAGGTAAGCAAATTACCTGTTTACCGCTATTGATGACTTGAATACCGGCTAAACGACGGGTACTCATTAAAATGACAGGACGGTCATAATCATCACCAAAGGGGGTGGAACCACCAGTAAGTCCGGTATTGGCTGCCTGCATAATCACAATACAGTCTGCATCCACCGCAGCCTGCAAGACTTGCCACTGTTCCAGCAATGAACCCGGGACGACCACGGCCAGGACTTGACCGGAACCGTAACGGCGTCCCTGACGGTATAAACGTGTGTCATTGTCATCTATTAATACATGTTGCTTGCCGACAATGTTGATGAGCTTTTGAATGGTTTGCTGTGGATTTGTTGCAGTCAGCACTTAACACCTCTGCTAGTTTGATTTTTCATGTCCATAAATTTAAATAGTTAAAAGTATGAATATCCTGATTTTTAAACTTTGATTATTCACAGCATTGACTATCGCATCTGGCGGCATGGATGCCGCCGTTGGGCAGAGAAACAAGGAAGTTCCTTCTGCTCAACGAAGGATTTTTGTTACTTTTGATCCATCAAAAGTAAGATAAAGCCTACACAAATAAATCTAAACCCATTCTCCGCAAAAGCTGGCCGTGAAAATACTTAATATGAAGTTTTACAATCATGTTTAACGCATGATAAATGTTAATAAATTCATTATTTAATCTCCCCTAACCCCTCTTTAATAAAGAGGGGAACTTTTTCTTGTCAAAAAAGAGTTCGGGTAGAATCACTCCGCCAATTCTTTATCCAACTTCACCAAACAATCCGAACTGATATCTTCGATAGTTTTGGCACCTGTCAGCGTCATAGCCACACGCATTTCTTTGTCAATTAAATCCAGCAGATTAGATACCCCCTCACCACCGGCTGCACCCAAGGCATAGACAAAGGCTCGTCCGAGCATACAAGTATCTGCACCTAAAGCTAGCATACGCACCACATCCAGACCATTACGGATACCCGAATCGGCTAGAATTTTGATATCACCTTTAACCGCATCGGCAATCGGTGGAAGCGCACGCGCGGAAGATAAAACCCCATCCAGCTGACGGCCACCGTGGTTCGACACCACAATACCATCTGCTCCGAAACGTACCGCATCTTTGGCATCTTCAGGGTCTAAAATGCCCTTGATCACCATTGGGCCATCCCAGAACTCACGAATCCATTCCAGATCTTTCCATGAAATAGACGGGTCAAAGTTAGAACCTAACCAGCCAATATAATCTTCAAGACCCGTTGGTTTGCCTAAATATTTGGAAATATTGCCCAAGTCATGTGGACGGCCCATCATGCCGACATTCCAGGCCCAATGCGGATGGAAACAGGATTGCATATAACGGCGCATTGCTGCATTGGGTCCACTCATACCTGAGTGGGCATCACGGTAACGTGCACCTGGAACAGGCATATCTACTGTAAATACTAAGGTTGAGCAACCTGCCGCTTTGGCACGTTCCAGGGCATTTTTCATAAAGCCACGGTCACGCAGCACATACAACTGAAACCACATTGGACGCTGAATCGCTGGCGCAACTTCTTCAATCGGACAGACTGAAACAGTAGACAGGGTAAAAGGAATACCCTTTTTATCTGCCGCCACTGCCGCCTGAACTTCCCCGCGACGTGCATACATACCGGTTAAACCGACTGGCGACAATGCCACTGGCATCGACAGGGTTTCATTAAACAGTTTGGTTTCCAGACTTAACTGCGACATGTCATTCAGTACACGTTGTCTCAACGCAATTTTTGATAAATCTTCCACATTACGCTTCAGTGTATATTCCGCGTATGCGCCACCATCAATATAGTGAAAAAGAAAAGGGGGCAACCGGCGTTTCGCAGCTTCACGATAATCATTCGCAGAAGAAATAATCATGCTTATATCCTGTTTAATCTACTGGCACGCTGGCGACGAGCTTCTTCTTCATCAATCAAGCGTACCTGTTGTACTACAAACCCAATGTGTCCACAGACTGCACTGCGTGCAGCATCAGGATCACGGCGTTCAATTGCATCCATCACTTGAAAGTGCTGATCGTGCAATTGATCAAAACGGTGCGATTCGCTATAGACTTTACGCCGGCCCAAAACCACGTTGTATTTCAACAGGTCAAACAGGCCGCGCATCATCTGTATTAGCACTAAATTATGTGAGGCTTCAGCAATGGCTAAATGGAACTCGGCATCCGCTTTAGAAGCCTGATCATCATCCCCAATAGATTGATAATGGGCAATCTGATCATAGCAGCGGCGAATATTTTCCAGGTCTGCTGTTGTTGCACGCTGAGCGGCATACCAGGCAGTACCACCCTCTAAAACGCTGCGGGCTTCCTGCACATCAAATCGGTAAGCCGGGTCCTGATCGATCAAATTGCTTAAAGGTTCTACAATTTGATGATTGGTCCAGGCACCCGGTAGCAACTGCAAAAAGGTTCCCGAGCCTGCCTTGCTCAGCAACATGCCTGTACTGACCAAATGCTGAATGGCTTCACGCAGCGATGAACGCGACACCCCGAGCTGTTCACATAATTTACGTTCTGCAGGCAAACGGTCTCCAACCTGCATATTGCTCTGTTCAATCAACATACGGAGCTGCTGTACGGCTTGGTCGGAAACTTTCATCTGCATTTCTCTACTCTTGCATCAATTCCAGTTTATGGAATCATCCATGGGAACACATAGGCTTGTAAGGTAATGATAATACCAATCATCACGGTAAAGGAGATACTGTGTTTCACCGTAAAGCGGAACAAATCAGATTCTTTACCTACCAGACCTACAGCCGCACAGGCAATTGCAATCGATTGAGGTGAAATCATTTTTCCGGTTACACCGCCACTAGTATTGGCTGCAACCAGCAATACTTCTGGCACCCCAATCTGTTGTGCAGTAGTGGCTTGAAGTGCCGAGAAAAGCGCATTGGCAGACGTGTCTGAACCAGTCAGGAACACGCCAATCCAGCCCAGGAATGGAGAGAAGAAAGTAAATGCCTGGCCTGTATGCGCCAGCGCTAAAGCTAGGGTGGCCGACATGCCTGAATAGTTCGCAATAAAGGCAAAGGCCAGTACCATACCAATGGAATAAATAGGTACTTTTAACTCATTGATGGTTTCGCCAAAAGTGATCACTGCTACTTTTGGCTTCATTTTCAGGAAAATAATGGTAATGATGGCGGCAATAAAAATGGCTGTGCCTGTGGCAGAAATCCAGTCAAATTTATAAATCGCATCGTAGTCCTTAATTTCAGGAACCACCGGCGGCATCTTCTGGATCAGCTGATGCAAATACGGTACTTTGATGGAAATGACCAGATCATGCAGTGCACCATCTTTGGCAAATAAATCCTTAAAGGGTTTGATACTCCACAGCGTCACCATAGCCGTTAGAATTGCAAATGGCGACCATGCCTTGGCAATTTGGGCAATGCTATATTTTTGCTGTTTTTGAGCGGCAAGCTGTTGAGCATCTGCTTCATCAACATTTGCGTCTTGGTCTGCAAAACGGAAAATATGTTTTGGCTGCCAGAATTTCAGAAGAATGGTTAATGAAACCAGTGATGCAATTGAGGCAGTAATATCAGGAAGTTCAGGACCTACAAAGTTAGATGTCAGATATTGCGCAATAGCAAATGATCCACCACCCACAATCACTGCGGGCCATGTTTCTTTTACTCCACGCCAGCCATCCATAATCGCCATAATCCAAAATAGAACAATTGGCACCATAAACGGCAACTGACGTCCTACCATCTGGCTAATTTCATGGGTATCTACACCTGAAACCTGCCCTGCCACGATAATTGGAATACCCATCGCACCGAAGGCAACGGGTGCAGTATTTACAATCAGGCACAAGCCCGCTGCATATAAGGGTTTAAACCCTAAACCCACCAGCAATGCAGCAGTAATGGCCACTGGAGCACCAAAACCTGCTGCACCTTCAAGGAAGGTACCAAAGGCAAAACCAACAAAGAGCATTTGTAAACGCTGATCTTCGGTAATCGACAGAATGGACGAACGAATAATATCGAACTGCCCGGTTTTAACCGAAATTTTATACAGAAATACCGCGCCGATGATGATCCAGGCAATCGGCCACAAACCATAGAAAAAACCGTAAATCATCGATGCAAAAGCCATCACGACCGGCATCTGATAGGAAAATAATGAAACCAGCAGCGCAAGGATCACGGTAATGGTTCCCGCTACGCTGCCTTTCATGCGGAATACCGCAAGCGCTAAAAAGAAGAAAATGATGGGAATCAGGGCGATCAAACTGGAGAGCCAGATATTGCCCATAGGATCATAAATCTGTTGCCATTGTTGAAGCATTGTCATCTCCTTGAAATGCTTTCCAGAACACAAAATGGTCTGATCACCTACCAATTAGCACCTTAATTGGTATGACCAATAATCATTTAATAAAAAAAATATGTCTCTTAATGTTAAATATCTTACTTTTTGCCGAATTAAAGATCAATTAATAATTTATTATTTATAATTGGTCATACCAATATTACACATGAAATATTTAAAATTTGCACAGACTACACTGATTAAAATTCACTCAGGTATTTTTAATTATTTAATTTTTATTAATTTTTATTAATTTTTTAGAAAAATAATAAATCCGGGACAATCATGTAATACTTTAGTCGATAATATGGATTATTTGAACAATGCTTGCTCAAAGCAAAACACTATTTATAACAAGCATAGATACTGATCATTAGTATCCTGGATAATTAGATACCCATAACAAGTGCAACAGAAAGCCATTCTGAGAGGAAATAAAATGCGCAGACATGTTGCAACCGGTCAAACGTTCAATGTGCTGCTCACAATTGTTATCAACCTTCCTTTTAACTCCTGTTTATAATCCTCAGCTCTGCTCTGTTTCACGATTCAATCCAAATCTTTGCTTATAACCATATATTGAATCTATCAATTTCAAATTTTCAACGAGATTTTCTTTTGTAAAACCATTAGAAATAAAATAGTGCTACAATTGAAGAAATGTGTATTTTCTTGGGCCACCAAATTTCTCGGTGCCTATTTCATATCGTTAGGATTAACAATGTCTGATAATGCAACTATCTTGCAGAATGTCCCAGTAGGCAAAAAAGTTGGTATTGCCTTCTCTGGTGGTCTAGATACTTCAGCTGCTCTATTGTGGATGAAACAAAAAGGCGCAGAACCTTATGCTTATACAGCGAACCTGGGTCAGCCTGATGAAGACGACTATGATGCGATTCCGAAAAAAGCGGAAGCGTATGGCGCAGTAAAAGCTCGCTTGGTTGATTGCCGCTTACAACTTGCATTAGAAGGTATTGCTGCTATTCAATGTGGCGCTTTCCATATCAGTACTGGTGGTGTTCCTTACTTCAACACTACGCCATTGGGTCGTGCAGTAACTGGTACCATGCTTGTTACCGCAATGAAAGAAGATGACGTAAACATCTGGGGTGACGGTTCAACTTATAAAGGTAATGACATTGAACGTTTCTACCGTTATGGCTTGTTGACTAATCCTGCGCTTAAAATTTACAAACCTTGGTTAGACCAAACCTTTATTGATGAGCTTGGTGGCCGTGCAGAAATGTCACAATTCCTGATCGACAACGGCTTTGACTATAAAATGTCAAAAGAAAAAGCTTACTCAACTGACTCAAACATGCTGGGTGCGACTCACGAAGCGAAAGATCTTGAATACTTAAATGCCGGTATCAAAATCGTTGACCCAATCATGGGCGTGGCGTTCTGGAAAGAAGAAGTCGAAATCAAACCTGAAGAAGTATCAATTACTTTTGAAGAAGGCTTCCCTGTTGCGATTAACGGTCAACGTATCGAAGATCCAGTTGAGTTCATTCTTGAAGCAAACCGTATCGGTGGTCGCCATGGTCTAGGTATGTCTGACCAGATCGAAAACCGTATCATTGAAGCAAAATCTCGCGGTATCTATGAAGCTCCGGGTATGGCTCTCCTTCATATTGCTTACGAACGTCTTGTGACTGGTATTCATAACGAAGACACCATCGAACAATACCGTATCAACGGTTTACGTTTAGGTCGCTTGTTGTACCAAGGTCGTTGGTTCGATTCTCAAGCGCTGATGCTTCGTGAAACTGCACAGCGTTGGGTTGCTAAAGCAGTGACTGGTACTGTGACTTTAGAACTTCGTCGTGGTAACGATTACACGATTATGAACACTGAATCTCCTAACCTCACTTATGAAGCTGAGCGTTTAACCATGGAGAAAGGTGATTCAATGTTCTCTCCAATGGATCGTATTGGTCAATTGACTATGCGCAACTTGGATATTACAGATACACGTGCGAAATTAGGTATCTATACAAACACTGGCTTACTTGCAGTAGGTACAGCTTCTGCAGTGCCTCAGTTAAAAGACAAAAACAAATAAGTTTGTTTAAGGTCAAAAAAACCGCTCTTTCGAGCGGTTTTTTATATGATCTGTTTATGATTTCATGAAATCACTTTCAGATATATTCGAACCAATAGATTGATAATAAATCTGATTTCGACCAAGCTCTTTGGCACGATATAAAGCCTGATCGGCAATGCTTAATAATTCTTCTTTACTCAAATCAGCTTCGCCACGATACACGGTGATTCCCAAACTGATGGTAATATAGTTCGAAACCAAGGATTCGGCATGGGGAATTTCCAAACGCTCTATGGCCTTATAGATATTTGATGCTACGGCATAGGCACCATGAGCATCTGTTTCAGGCAGTAG
The DNA here is from genome assembly GCF_037402435.1 of Acinetobacter sp. NS-4. NCBI lineage: Bacteria > Pseudomonadati > Pseudomonadota > Gammaproteobacteria > Moraxellales > Moraxellaceae > Acinetobacter > Acinetobacter sp. NS-4. The sequence goes on from NZ_JBBEUE010000002.1 coordinate 11,127, forward strand.
TACCACAAACTCTTCCCCACCATATCGTGCAACAAAATCCATATGCCGAATGGCATTTTTAATGGATTTGGCGATAGAGAAAATAACATCATCGCCCTTTTGATGCCCATAAAAATCATTATATTTTTTAAAGTAGTCGATATCTATAAACAGGACGGATAAAGCACTTTGGTCATGACGGGTTTGTTCGTAAAATACTTGCATCATTTCATCGAAACTACGACGGTTTGAAATTTTAGTCAGGTCATCATGCTGACTTAAATGCAATAATTCAGAATTGTGAATGCGATGCATTTTTTCACTGATTCTGGCACGCATGGAATACAAATAAATCATTCGTTCACGTGCAAAAATCATGTGGCAAATCACATAACTCAGTATACAAATACCAAAGAGAATACGCCCCAGTACCACGGCATCAAATTCAACATCCAAAGCAACAAATAGCAGGATGGTCGCTGATGCTGCAGATAATCCAGTCATGAGTATCTGGATTGGCTTCACGCCGGTAATGAGAGGAGCAATAATATAAATAATACAAATTATGGCCATGGCCTGATGCTGCATGGCAATGGTTTTTACAGTAATAGTCGTCCAAGCTATGGATATAATGGCCCAGAACATAAGCGCCATGGAAGCTTGAGCAAAATATGCACGTAATTTAGGAAAATATGAAAAGCAAAATAAGAAGAGTAAACAAAGACCGCCATTGACCAAGCCAACCACGCATTGCACAAAATCATGAGCAAAATATTGCTGATCTATAATCCAGTAATCACTCGGAATCATGACCAGCATAAACATAAAATAGGATAAAATGCCGCCCCATAGATATTTTTCTACATGCTTACGGGCACGTTCCAGGTTTTTAGAGCAAAATTCCTGTTCCATTTTTTTGGGAAAAACCTGACCTACACGACGACTTTGCCGCGTAATCAGCTCTTCTATTTTTTCTTTATCGTATTGTAATTTCGCTAAAATATACTTGGATTCCATTTCCTAGCATTACTTACTTCTTTTAGTTACTAAAAATAACATATATTTCATGTTTGTAATTATACATATCTAACCATTTGTCTGTAATTCTCGTTACCATTTTCACACTTTATGGATTATCATTTGTTTTATTTCTTCGATTGAAATGGCCTTGAATACTATTACTCTTCTCCAGCCAGACGATTGGCATGCTCATTTACGTGACGGTTTATCTTTAAAACGTACAGTTCCCGACCTTGCCAAGCAGTTTGCGCGTGCCATCTGTATGCCAAATACTGTCCCTCCCATTAAAACAGTTGAAGAAGCACTGGCTTATCGTGAACGCATTATGGCGCACGTTCCTGAAGGTGTAGCGTTCGATCCGCGTATGGTGCTTTACTTTACCGATCAAACCCAGCCGAGCGAAGTAAAAAAAATCAAAGAATCTGAACATGTCAATGCCATCAAGCTATATCCAGCTGGTGCCACCACCAATTCAGATAATGGCGTAAGTGATATTCGTAAAGTCTATGCCGTAATTGAACAGCTTGAAGAACATCAGGTGCCGTTGTTGCTTCATGGTGAAGTCACCCATAACCATGTCGATATTTTTGACCGTGAAAAACGCTTCCTGGATGAAGTGCTTTCACCACTGCTTAAACAGTTTCCAAAGCTTAAACTGGTACTCGAACATATCACCACCAGTGAAGCTGCCCATTTTGTACTTGAACAAGACCGCAATGTAGCTGCTACAATTACCCCTCAGCATTTATTGTTTAACCGTAACGATATGCTGGTTGGTGGTATTAAACCGCATTTTTATTGTTTGCCAATTTTAAAACGTCAAACCCATCAGCAAACATTACTTGAAGTTGCGACCAGTTCTAATCCTAAGTTTTTCTTGGGAACAGACAGTGCGCCACATTCAAAAAATGCCAAAGAAAATGCTTGTGGCTGTGCCGGTTGTTATAGCGCACCGACTGCAATTGAACTCTATGCGCAGGCTTTTGATCAGGCAGGCCGACTGGATCGTCTGGAAGGTTTTGCCAGCCACTTCGGTGCTGACTTCTATGGCCTGCCGCGCAATACCAATACCATTACCCTGGTAAAAGAAGAGCAAGTTATTCCGGAAAGTTTAGACTATTTGGATGGAGAACAGATTATCCCACTGTATGCGGGTAAGACCATCCAATGGAGAAAAGTGTGACAGATGAAACCCAACCAGTAATTGGTCAGCGTTTCCGTGGATTTTTACCTGTTGTTGTCGATGTCGAGACAGCAGGTTTTAACTCACAGACCGATGCCTTGCTGGAAATTGCAGCTATCCCAATTATTTATAATGAAGAAGGTCAATTTGTACCTGGTGAAGCCCACCATGCACATATTAACCCTTTTGCAGGGGCAAATTTAGACCGTCGTTCCTTAGAATTTATTGGTATAGATCCTTCAAACCCAATGCGCATTGCCATGGCGGAAGATGAAAAGACGGCGCTCAAGCGTATCTTTAAATCTGTGAATGAAGTTCGCCGTCAGCAAAACTGTACCCATGCCGTTTTGGTCGGTCATAATGCGCATTTTGATTTGGGCTTTGTCCAGGCTGCCATTGCACGTACCGGTACTAAAAATCAGAATCCGTTCCACAGTTTTTCTGTGTTCGATACCGTGACTTTAAGTGCCGTGATGTTTGGTCAAACCGTGCTGGCAAAATCATGTATTCAGGCTGGAATCGAGTTTGATGGTAAGGAAGCACACTCTGCTCTATACGATACTCAAAAGACTGCCGAACTGTTTTGCTATATTTTGAACAAACTCGCACCCCATCTACTTGACACTTTGGTGGCGGATCAATAAGATACCGCCATCTTCTAAACGACCCTATCGTCTAGAGGCCTAGGACATCGCCCTTTCACGGCGGTAACCGGGGTTCGAATCCCCGTAGGGTCGCCATCTATTTTCTCTTCTTGTTTTAATTCAACACTTCAATTTCTTTATTCTATTTTCATTCTTTTGATATCAATCGCTGCTTAAGCACAACTATATTTTAATTTTATAGTTTTAAAATTTTAGTTTTTTGCAGATTGATCGTCTGAGCACTGTACTTATGGCTTGGTTTATCGCAATTTACATGTGAAGATCAACTTATTCCGGTCAATACTCAAATCATCAGGTTGAAAAAGCCATTATGTTGAAAAAAGTTTTTATTGTTTTAATGATTCTGCTGCCTTCAGCTGTATATTTATATCTCGCCAGCAAAGATGAAGAACAAAGCAAAAATCCGGCAAATACCACAACCACAACTCCGGCACCCCAGCCGCAGAAATATTAGACACCAGACCACTAAATGTGGTCTTTTTTTAAATCTACAGCTGTAATAGATCTCTTTCATAAATCAAAAATGTTCAATATTAGATTTTTTTTAAATCAGCACGGCCTCATTTGATTGATTTAATTTTTTTACCTTTTCGTAGGCAATCTCTCTACTTTTGAAAGGTCAAAATGAGGATCTCAAAATATATTTTGAGTCCGCAAGAAAAACCTTTTATTTCCCATACACGGCATCCTGAGTCAGTTTTAAGCACTGCTTTAAAATGCAGTGCAAGGGATGGGAAATGTGTGGCATCCATGCCACACTCATGAATCTAATATCGACTGAAATCTATTTTCAATTTTGGCTTTACGAACAATTTTTAGTTTCTAAAATAATTTATGAGAGAAGCCTAATGAGGCAATAATCATCAGCAAAAAATGATTTATTTGAAAACTCATCGAACAAACACTTAAAATAGTACTTTCAACCTATTATTTATTTTATGCAATCTCCTACCCAACCTTCACAGCATTCGCCTGCCGAGGAGCGTAAGCCATCGCTCAAAAGAGCCATGTCTACACGTCACCTCATTATGTTGTCACTTGGTGGTGCCATTGGTACAGGCCTGTTTATGGGCTCTGGTGAAGTTATTTCACAAGCCGGGCCACTTGGTGCAGTACTTGCCTATATCATTGGTGGTTTAATCGCTTATATGGTCATGCTTTGCCTGGGCGAACTGGCTGTACATTTACCGGTATCCGGTTCTTTTGGTGCATTTGCCTCAAACTATATTGGCCCCGGTACAGGCTATATGGTGTCCTGGATGTATTGGCTGGGCTGGTCAGCCACTTTAGGTACAGAATTCACCGCAGCCGCCATTCTGATGCAGGAATGGTTCCCGCAAACCTCCATCTGGTTATGGACCCTGATTTTTGCCAGCGGTGTACTCATTTCAAACTTGAGTTCAACCCGTACTTTTGCCGAGTCCGAGTTTTGGCTATCGATGATCAAAGTCGCGACCGTGCTGGTATTTATTATTCTCGGTTTCGGCAGTATTTTTGGCTTTATTCCATTCCAGGGTTACGAATCTGCACCACTGTTCAGCAACTTGACTGAACACGGCTGGTTACCCAATGGCTTGATTCCGCTTTTCAGCACACTGTTGATTGTTAACTTTGCCTTTAATGGTACCGAGATGATCGGTATTGCCGCGGGTGAGACAGAAAATCCTGAAAAAAATGTCCCTAAAGCAATTCATGCTGCGGTATGGCGTTTGATGATTTTCTTTGTCGGTACCATCATCGTGATCAGCTCACTACTTCCTTATACCGATGCAGGTCTCAATGCTGGCGCTCAGGGTGAAGGCTTAAGCAGCAGCCCATTTGTCTCGGTATTTAACCTGATGGGCATCCCTTATGCAGTGGATATCATCCGTTTTGTGATTATTACTGCCTTGCTTTCTACTGCAAACTCAGGCCTGTATGCCGCTTCACGCATGATGTGGGCTTTGGCTGCACAAAACCAGCTGCCACGTATCTTTGCCAAAGTGAGTAAATCAGGCGTTCCTGTCATTGCGATCTGGGTCACCATGATTGGCGGTTTGCCAGGATTGTTGTCTGAACAATTTGGTGCAGATGTTATTTTTAAAAACCTGATGGGTGTTGCGGCATTCACCATGGTGATTGTGTGGATGAGTATCTGCTGGAGTCAGTTTAACTTCCGCCGCCAATGGTTGAAGCAGGGCAATAGTGTTGCAGAACTTAAATTCCGTACCCCGTGGTTTCCGCTGGTGCCGATTCTTGGTTTTGTGTGCTGTACAGCCACAGGTCTAAGTATGGCCTATGATCCTGAAATGCTGTCAGGTTTTATTGGCTGCTTACTGTTTATGGCCGCTTGCTATGCCAGTTATTACTGGTTATATCACAATAAAAATTAATGCCTGCTTGTATGATCAATTAAGCGCAGTGTAATAACTGCGCTTTTTTCTTGCAGACTTGTCATTTTTTATGCAATTAATTCAATATTATAAAAATAACACAATTACAGGTTTGACAGTCCGCTGAAAACTCCATAATATACGCATCACCTCCTAACGACCCTATCGTCTAGAGGCCTAGGACATCGCCCTTTCACGGCGGTAACCGGGGTTCGAATCCCCGTAGGGTCGCCATATATCGCTCCATACGATTTTCCAAAATTTAATTCTCATTATTATTCCATCGCAGATTTTTAGTTTGCATGATAACGACTCGTTTTATCTATTTTTTTAAGCCATTCTCTCTTTAATATCTGCTAAAAGTGATTGCACAAAAGCAGCCTGTAGCAATTATTATCTCCTTAAATTTTTAACGATCAGATCTTTATAAGAAGACCTGCTATCACAGCTATTTTTTATGATAAGCAAAACTAACACATAAAAAGAGTGGTCAAGTACCGGTCTTTTTTTTAAGCTAAAGCAAGAGAATCACCTCTATAAAAACTCTGACCATGTATGAAAATCATTTTTATTCACGGCATGAATCAACAGAATTATGATCAACCCTCATTAAAACAACATTGGCTATCTGCTTTTCAGACAGGCTTACGCAATTCCCAGCAAAATATAGATCTTAACTCTCTGGAAATACGTTTCCCCTTTTATGGAGACTTGCTCAGCAAACATCATTTATATAACAGCCTGGATCTGGATACTTTTTTACCCAAGTCTATTGCACATTTACATCTTCCCTTTCATTTGCGACATAACGACACCATGGTGCAGGAACACAAACCCTGTATTCACTCCTTACCCATCTTTAATCCGGAACATTCTGAATCACTTACCCAGCGCCTAAGTGTATTCAGCGCGCTCACCAGAGACCATACCTTTAAAGAACTGGCACTATTTCTGAATCATTATCCCAAGCTGCATGAAACATTTATCCGTAAATTCCTGATTGAAACTTACCTGTATTTATCCAATCCAGACTTCATGCATGAAGTCCATCACCGGATCATGTCTTACCTTCATCCTGAGTTAGATCATATTATTGTGGCGCATTCCCTCGGTTCGGTCATTACCTATAACCTGCTGCATCAATATCCCCATTTTAGAATTCAGCGCTTTATTACCTTAGGCTCTCCCCTGGCTTTTAGAGTCATTCAGGAAAAACTCGTCACCCCGATTTCAAGACCACCTCAACTGCAGGGTGACTGGTTTAATTTTTATTCCCCAGATGATTTTTTGACTGCTTTTCCCTTGTCTGAACCGCCCTTCGATTTTGATCCCCCCATCATTAATCAGGCCATTACCACCTTCTTTCAAAACCCGCATAGTATTACCGGTTACTTGCAACATCCTGCCGTAATCAACAGCATCATTGAAGGTTTAATGCCTGAAAAATAGTGCATTTCAAAGTACTTTTCACATATTTGTTTTATTTTTATTCAGTTGAATGGGTTTTTAAAAATTATCCCGGAAAAAGGTTTGACAGGGTCTGCTATCCACCCTATTATACGCCCACCTCTGAAACGTCCCTATCGTCTAGAGGCCTAGGACATCGCCCTTTCACGGCGGTAACCGGGGTTCGAATCCCCGTAGGGACGCCAATACTTAGATGACCCTATCGTCTAGAGGCCTAGGACATCGCCCTTTCACGGCGGTAACCGGGGTTCGAATCCCCGTAGGGTCGCCATATTCGAGATTGAAAAATCTCACCAAAAAAGCCTGATCATCATAAATCAGGCTTTTTTGTTTTTAAATGAATTGAATTTCAATATTGCTTGATCTTTGCTACATATCTAAAAAATAACTATTTAGCAGTGATCATTTTAGGCGTGTAGATCTGTTGTTTTGGTTTCCGCTACTGGCCTGTACGCAATCAAATACGGCATTTGCATCGTTACAGCATATTCAGCGTTATCTGCAACAGATCCAAAGCAGACCTGCCTTTCAACGTGCATTGGAAAAAGGACAATGGTCTGCTGTGTAATTTCAGTCTTATTGGGCTAAAGCATGGTAGCGCTAAGCACTACGACGTGAATTAATCTGGCCTTTAATAATGGCAGTAATGTTATTTTTGGCATATTTCAAGAAAACTTTCAGCGGTGACAGTTTAGGATTTGGACGTTTGCCTCGTGCAATATCTTTAAACTGCGCGGCATACCAGATAATTTCCATAATTGCCATTTTATCGACCATAGGAATACCGGTTTTAATTTTATTCACCGCATAACGCACGTCCTGTCCAGCGATCAGTCGATCGGTTAAATCGGTTTCCACCGCCAATGGCCGGGCAATACCAATAAAATCACAGGCACCACTGTCGAGTGCCGCATTCATCCCCTCTACGGTACGGAAGCCACCGGTCACCATTAAATGACATTGCACTTCTTTACGAATTTTCTCGGCAAAATCGAGGAAATAAGCTTCACGTGCTATGGTACTGGCTTTGCGCTTATCTTCTTTCGCGCCCGCCATAGCCGGAGCTTCATACGTTCCGCCAGAAATTTCAATCAAGTCGATTCCCGCTGCATCTATCGCTTTAAAGACCGCAACTACTTCTTCTTCAGTAATGCCGCCACGCTGGAAATCGGCCGAGTTCAGTTTCACGGAAATGATAAATTGATCCGAGGTGGTCTCACGAACCGCTTTGTAAATTTCTAGCAGGAAGCGCATCCGGTTTTCAATTGAACCGCCCCACTGATCCTGACGCTTATTGGTCAAAGGCGATAAAAACTGGCTAATCAGATATCCATGTGCACCATGCAACTGTATACCTTCAAAACCGGCTTTTTCGCAGATTTGAGCAGAGGTGGCAAAACGCTGAATAATGTCGTAAATCTCATCTTCACGTAATTCACGCGGTGTGCCAAATGTGGTTGCCAGCATCGGAGAGAAAGCTACCGCTGAAGGTGCAACGGTTTCCTTGTTTAGACCTTTAGGACACTGACGGCCTGGATGAGACAATTGAATCAGCTGCACCATGCCATATTTCTTGCCTAGTTCTGCCCATTGCTGTAGCTTGGCCAAATCACGTTCCGATTCAACCACCACCACGCCCGGTTCATTCTTGGCACGAAAATCCACCATCACATTTCCGGTAATGGCACAGCCCAAACCACCTTTGGCCCAAGCTTCATACAGATTGAAATGCAACTGGCTGGGCTGACCCGCATCATTTGCCAAAGCCTCACTCATCGCAGCTTTGATAATTCTGTTTTTAAAAGGGGTATTTCGAATGGTGGTTGCTTCAGCTAGATGGCTCATATCTCAATCCTGATTTATTTGTATTTATTTAGCTTTAATACCCTAAACATATTCTGCAATCCGTCAATAGCTATTCTGACAATATATCTTGTCAGTATATTTAAACATACTGACTGGCCTCTATAAGTTGCTGGGTATATTCAGTTTGCGGATTTAAAAATAATTGTTCAGTGCTTTGAAATTCCATTACCTGTGCATGACGTAGCACCAAAACTTTCTGACACAATGCTTTCACTACTTGCAGGTCATGGCTGATAAATAAATAGCTGATCTGATGTTCCTGCTGTAAACGTCTGAGCAATTTCACAATCGCCCGCTGAGTAGTACGGTCCAGCGCCGAGGTCGGTTCATCCAGTATCAGCAGTTTAGGACTCAACACCAAAGCGCGCGCCAAGGCGACACGCTGACGCTGACCGCCGGATAATTCATGCGGATAACGTGTTCTAAAGCTCAGCGGTAATTCTACTTTTTCCAGTGCTTCATCAATGCGCTGCGATATTTCCATGGCAGAGAATTTTTTTAAGCCCAGACCTTCCCCAATGGTTTGCTCCACATTCAGACGTGGATTTAAACTGCTAAACGGATCTTGAAAGACTATCTGGAAATCAGCACGTAAAGGCCGTAACTGCTTTTCATTGCACTGGTTTATATCAGTGCCGAGCAGCACAATTTCACCATCACTTTTAATCAGGCGGGTAATCGCCAAAGCCAGCGAGCTTTTACCGGACCCGCTTTCGCCGACAATGCCAATCGATTCGCCTTGCATTAACTGCAAGTCCAAAGGTTCTACCGCGACAAAGTAATCTTTAACCCGGTTGAGCAATCCCTGCTTGATCGGAAACTTCACCGCAACATGATTTAAAGTTAATAAATTTTCAGCCTCTGTAATGTGCAACGCTTCACCAAAATCATGATTGAGCAAATCACGGGTATAAGCTTGTTTCGGATGTTTAAAGATTTCAGTAACACTGCCCTGTTCTTCCACCACACCTTTATTCATCACAATCACCTGATCGGCATAGCGACGCACCAGATTTAAGTCATGACTGATCAGAATCATCGCCATATTTCGGCTTTGCTGTAAAGATTTCAACAGTTTTAAAATCTGTGCCTGTAGCGTTACATCCAGAGCTGTGGTCGGTTCATCCGCAATTAAAATATCCGGATCTAGCGCCAAGGCCATGGCGATCATCACGCGTTGACGCTGCCCGCCGGAAAGCTCATGCGGATAACGGCGCAATTTATCTTCCGGATCGGGAATCCCTACATCCTTGAGCAATTCGATAATGCGTGCCCGGGTCTTCTGTTTAGACCAGCCTTGCAGCAATAAGGTTTCACCAATGATTTTTTCCACCCGATGTAAAGGATTTAAAGCGGTCATCGGTTCCTGAAAAATCATGGCAATTTTCTGGCCACGAATTTGGCGCAGCTGTTCAGTTTTCAGCGCCAGTAGATTTTGCTGTCCCAGCCAGGCCTGACCTTGAATCTTCAAAGTACTGGGCAAAAGCCCCAGCAAGGCCAGACTGCTAATCGACTTGCCCGAACCACTTTCACCGACAATGGCAATGGTTTCACCGGCATGCAGCTTAAAGTTCAGGTCATCCACCAAAACCTGTTGTTGATGCTGAATATTAAGATGTTCTACAGTTAATACCGCTTCTGGATTATTGGCGTCTTGGATCGAATGCATCGCGTGTCGCCTCCCCAATATAAATCAATAAAGATAGGACAATGGCCAAGCTAAAGAAGCCCGAGAGTGCCAACCACGGCGAATTCAGGTTGGATTTACCCTGTAACAACAGCTCGCCGAGTGATGCCGCATCTGGCGGTAAACCGTAACCCAAGAAATCCAATGCCGTTAGTGCGGTGATGTTTGCGGTCAACATAAACGGTAACTGCGACAGGCTGGAACTCATGGCATTCGGCAAGATATGCCGAAACATAATGGTTCGGTCTGTGACGCCCAGACTGCGTGCAGCACGCACATAATCCAGATTACGTGCCTTTAAAAACTCGGCACGCACCAATCCCACCAAAGTCGTCCAGCCGAATAACAGCATAATCAGAAACAGCCAATAGACGTTTGGGGTAAACATGCTGACCAAAATCATCACCATGAATAACATCGGCAAACCGCCCCATACTTCTAAAATCCGCTGTCCCAATAAATCAACCCATCCCCCGTAATAACCCTGAATCGCGCCAACAGCGATGCCAAGCAATGCTGAAGCAAAGGTTAAGGCAAAACCAAATAATAGCGATACGCGCAAGCCATAGAGTATGCGCGCCAATACATCACGGCCCTGATCATCGGTGCCTAGCCAGTTTTGTGAAGTCGGTGCGGAAGGCACAGGAACTGACAGTTCCAAGTTAGGTGTTTGATAGGAGTATTTAATCAGCGGCCAGACTGCCCAGCCTTTTGCATTGATCAGTTGTTGCACCGCAGGATCTTTATAATCGGCTTCGGTTTCAAATACCCCGCCAAAAGTCGTTTCTGGATAAGACTTTAATACCGGCACATACAGTGAATGATTATAACTCACCAACAGCGGTTTATCGTTGGCAATCAATTCTGAAGCCAGCGACAATACAAAAATAATGGCAAACACAATCAGGCAAGCAAAGCCGAGCCGATTCTCCTGAAAGCGCTTGAAACGCGCCTGCATTAAAGGTGACATTATTCAGCACCTCGCGAATCAAAATTAATCCGCGGGTCAATCACCTGATATAACACATCACTGATTAAACGCAGCACCAGACCGAGTAAGGTAAACAGGAACAAAGTGCCAAAAATCACCGGATAATCTCGCTGTTGAATGGCTTCAAACCCGAGCAGTCCCAAACCGTCCAGATTGAAAATGATTTCAATAAACAGGTTGCCGACAAAGAAAATGCCAATCAGCGCTTCAGGCAAACCGGCAATCACAATCAGCATGGCATTGCGAAACACATGGCCATACAGTACCCGTGACTCACTTAAGCCTTTGGATCGTGCCGCCAGTACATACTGCTTGTTTAATTCTTCCATAAAGGAATATTTGGTCAGATAGGTCAATGCGGCAAAACCGCCAATCACCATGGCCAGTAAAGGCAAAGTCATATGCCAGAAATAGTCTTTGATTTTGCCCAGCCAGCTTAAGCTGTGAAAATTTTCCGAGACCAGACCCTGTAGTGGAAACCATTGAAAATATGATCCCCCGGCAAAGAATACAATCAGCAACACTGCAAAAACAAAAGAAGGTACTGCATAGCCAATCGCGAGTAATAGCGAAGTAGATTTATCGAACAGCATGCCATGCTGACGGGCTTTTTTAATCCCCAAAGGAATAGACACCAGATAAATCAGCAAAGTGCTCCATAGCCCCAAAGACAGCGATACCGGCATTTTTTCCCACAGCAATTGCGTGACGGGTTTATCTTTAAAAAAACTGCTGCCAAAATCAAAATGGGCATAACTTTTCAGCATGTCCCAGAAACGGATGTGCGCAGGCTGATCAAAGCCATATTGAGCTTTAATCTTCTCCACCATTTCATCACTTAAACCTTTGGCACCCTGATAATTACCTTTGACACTGGCCGTTTCGCCACTCGTTGCACCCAGGCCCTGAAAAGCTTCTGCCTGTTGAATGGCTTGCTCAACGGGTCCACCCGGTGCAATCTGGATCACCACAAAGTTAATCAATAAAATGAAAAACAGCGTTGGAATAATCAGCAGCAGTCTTTTTAATATATATATGCCCATCGAAACAGTGTTCCTTGTGCCTGCGTTATGACTTATTGTTTATTTTTGACGTAAATATTGAGTGACTTTTTTCGCTTGCCCGGCATCACTCCACCAATAGTCAATGCCCGATGACAGCTTCGGTTTTACCTTGGGCTGATGATACATGTTCCAGTAGGCGAACCAGTTTTCACCCTTACCATAGGTCGGGATCTGATAATAACCGGCACGCAGCAAGCGATCCAGCACCCGGGTTCTCAGCACCAGTTGCTCACGACTCGGTGCGTGAATAACCTGCTGGACCATCGCATCAATCACAGGATTTTTAATGCCTGCATAGTTGTAGTTCCCCGGCTGATCTGCCGATGCACTGCCCCAGAACTGTGCCTGCTCATTGCCCGGATTGAGCGACTGTGGCATCACGTTGGTGGTCATGTCAAAATCCTTGGTCCGCATGCGCTCGATATACTGCGGCACATCGACATGGCGGATCGCCACTTCAACCCCCAAGCGTTTCATATTGCGGATAAAGGGCATCAAGGTACGCTGCAAACCATCCTGATGAATTAAAAATTCGATCCGGATCGGCTTGCCTTGGGTATCGAGCAAACGGCCATTTTTAAAAGTATAGCCGGCTTTGATGAGTAGCTGACGTGCAGTCAGCAGATTATTGCGGTTAAATCCGCTGGCATCCGACACCGGATATTTCCAGTTTTGCAGAACCCCCTGCCGCTGAATTGGATTCAGTCGGGCTAGATAGGGTTTTAAAATCGCCAGCTCTGCAAGGCTGGGCGTGCCTTTGGCTTCCAGTTCACTGTTGGCAAAATAACTTTGCAGCCTTTGATACTGACCATAAAACAAGGCCTTATTTTGCCATTCAAAATCGTAAGCATAACTGATGGCCTGACGAAATTTAATATCTTGAAAAGGCGCACGGCGGGTATTAAACACAAAACTTTGCGTTGGAATGGGATTATGATGCTGGAACCTGTATTTCACCACCATGCCTGCTTTGACCGCAGGAAAATGATATTCAGTCACCCATTTACGCGCGGTAAATTCTTCATGCAGGGTATATTGGCCCGACTTAAAACCTTCAAAAGCAATATCTAAATTACGGTAGTAGACATACTTCAAACGGTCAAAATTATAACGCCCCTGATTGACCGCCAGGTCTTTGCCCCAATACTTGGGGTTGCGTTTATAGCTGATGCTACGCCCGGCATCTATACGGTCAATCAAATACGGTCCTGAACCTAAAATAGGTTGCATGGTGACTCGGGTAAAATCCTTATGCTGCCAGTCTTTTTTTGAATAAATCGGCATCTGCGCCAGAATCAATGGCATTTCCGCATTATTACCGGACTTAAAACTCATCTTGACCGCATATTTGGACAACACTTCAGTTTTATCCAGATCGGCCAGATACATCTGCAGTCCCGGATTAGACTTGGTTTTATAGGTATCAAAACTGAATTTGACGTCTTGTGCAGTCACTTCACTGCCATCACTAAAACGCGCTTTGGGATTGAGATGAAAAATGACGTATTTGGTTTGATCAGGATCATACGTTACTTTTTCGGCCAGCAAGGGATACATTACCCCCGGCTCATCCAGCGAATTCGACATCAGCGAATCAAACAGATATTCCACCCCGTCCGTTGAGCTGCCTTTGCCATTCATACTGTTTAGATTGTCAAAAGTACCATTGCTGGCGGTACTTAAATAACCGCCCTTAGACGCTCGGGCATTGGCATAAGGCATGACTAACAAGCCAGCATATTTCGGCTGGCTATGTACTGCAATGTAGGGCGTAGTCTGCACAGCAGCCCACAGCCCTTGAGTCAACAGACTCATCCCACAGGCAAAACTCAAGCGTTTTGCGATAGCAAATGACATCTAAATGACTCCCTGTCTTTGCATTATTATAAGTTTGGAACTTTAATCACTTCACCAATACGCAATTGGGTATCTGGTTTGATCGCATTCATTTCCGCCAGTTTATCTTTATCTAATCCATAACGGTTAGCCAGCCCAATCAAAGTGTCACCGCGTTTGATTTTATATTCAACCACAGTTTTAGGCAGCACAATCTGCTGACCGACACGCAAACCGGCACGGGCATTCAAATCATTCATTGCTGCCAATTCAGCAACCGATACACCGACCCGGTTGGCAATGGCATTTAAAGACTCACCTGACTTTACGGTATATGCATCGGTACTTTTCGATGATTTCACTGCTTTTGTTACCGCTGCTTCCGCCTTAGTTTCAAGCTGGGGCAAATCACCCTCTATTTTTAAGCGTTGCCCGATACGTACGCTGGAATTGCGGGTTAAACCATTTAACGCTGATAAATAATCCAGCTGTAAATGGTATTTTTTCGCAATGCTGCTTAATGTTTCACCCGGTTTCACCACATGGCTATCGCTCTTTTCAAAGCTGACTTTTTCAACTTTGACTTCTACTTTGTTAGCTGCTGCGACGGGTTCTTCACCGCTGAGTTTTAAACGCTGTCCCACGCGTAAGCCAGTATTGCGGTTAATCCCGTTAATATTGGCAATATAATCCATGCCTAAATTATATTTGGCCGAAATCGCAGACAGGCTATCCCCGGATTGCACGGTATAACTCTCCGGAACAGTTGAACTTGCAGGAATCTTCAGGGTTTGACCTACCCGGACGCCACTGTTGTTGGATAATTTATTCAGCTGTACCAATTCGGTTAAGGAAATTTTCGATTTAGCTGCAATGCTCGACAGGGTATCGCCACGTTGCACCTGATAATTTTCCGTTTTATAGGATGGCTCAATGACTACCGGATCTATTTTAACTAGACTCGCTTTTTCTTCTGGCTTATTGGCCACTTCATGTAAGGGTACATTAATTTTTTGTCCCACCATTAAGCTACTGCCTGCAGTTAACCCGCTGGTTAAATCAGCCAACTCCTGATTGGACAAGGCATAACGGTCAGCAATCAGTTTGAGATATTCACCACGCTTAACCACATAAGGTTTGGTCTTCACTTTGGCAGTGGATTTTGAATTATTGGTCTTGGTTTCAGCAGTATCGGAATTACTTTGCGCAGTTTCTTTTAACGATAATTTTTGCCCAACCCGCAAACCACTGCTGACCGACAAATTATTGTACTCTGCCAATTGTTTGACCGATAAGCCAAATTGGCTAGCCACCCCGGTCAGACTATCATTGGCTTGAACCACATAAGTTTCCGGGTGTGCTTTAGACTTGCTGCCTGAAGTCTCTGTACTTTGTGGTTTGGCATCGTATAAATAAATACTGGTTCCCACGTACAGCGGAGAATTTGGATCAATCTGGTTCCATTTGGCTACATCACGCCAGTTCAGGCCATTTTTCATAGCAATGACGGCTAAAGTATCGCCCTGTTGAACGGTATAAGTACTGCGTTTTCCTTTCGGTGCAACCACTACAATTTCAGTATCTGTCTTAACGTAATTTTTACCCTGGTTACGTTTAGCTTCATCTGAATCAGGCTTGGTATTTTCCGCAACACCTTTTGGATAAGCAAACCCTTTGGTTAACTCCTTACCTTGCTGCTCAGCCACTGACAAGCTAGTTTGAATGGCAGTTAACTTAATTTTGCCGTCAAATGGATCGACAATTTCGGTGCCTTTCGGTGCAATGGCTTTAATTTCTGCCACCACTTTTTCCTGTTCAGCTTTACTTGCCACAGGCTGAAGCACCTGTTCTACCGTTTTATTTTCACCGTCTGCTTTCACGGCCGCCATAATTTGCTCACGCTCAGCCGCAGACAATGGTGGCTCTACAGTCACTAGCTTGACATTGGCCACCTGACTCACCGCAACAGGAATACGTGGTGCACTTGGAATATCACTATTTGCAGCAAAAGATGCCAAGGCATCAGACCCTTGAGGCGTAGCCATACGGGTTGTGGTCGAAGGCTTAGTTACCGTTACAGGGTTTACTGCTTTAATCGGCGTACTGCTGACCGGCTGAGAAGTTTTGGTGGTGCTTGCAGTTAATGCCGGTGGAGCTGTTTTTACCGGATTAATCACTTGCGTATTTAACTCAGGTGGATTGCTTCTTTCCGGAGTAAAGGGTTTTGCCGTGCTTGCCCATAGCGTACCCGAATTTGGCGAGAGCTTTTTAAGTCGGGCATCAATAGCAGGACTTAAATCGGCTGGAATAATAATCTTCATTGGACTTTGATCATCAATCCAATCACCACGATGCCCTGGATTTAACTGATATAGCTCGGCGCGGCTTAAACCGGTCACCGATGCCACTTCATTTAAACTCACCGGCCCCACCGACACTTCCCTAAAGTGCGGACGGTTAGCAATCGGTGGTAGAGACACCCCATAGGCATTCGGATTCTTAATAATTTGCGCCACCGCCAAGAAACGTGGCACATAGTTCATGGTTTCCTGAGGCAGTTTCAGTGACCAGTAATCCGTAGGCAGACCTGCCGCTTTATTTCGGTTAATGGCTTGCTGGATACGTCCCGGGCCTGCATTGTAAGCCGCCAAAGCCAGTTCCCATGACCCAAACTGGTTATATAAACCGCCTAAAAACTCATAGGCTGCACGGGTCGATTCCACCACATCACGGCGACCATCATACAAACTGGTTTGTCTTAAACCGTAAATACGTCCGGTACTTGGAATAAATTGCCACATCCCGGCTGCTGCTGCACTACTGGTCGCTGCAGGGTCATATGAACTTTCAATAATCGGCAATAAAGCCAGCTCTGTCGGCAAACCACGACGTTCCGCTTCTTTCACGGTATGATAAAGATAACGGGATGCACGGGCACTTAAACGGTCCAGATAAGGCTGTCGGGAAACAAACCAGCCGCGCTGAGCTTCAATACGCGTATCCCAATGGCTCTGATCCATCTTGAAACCCACAGTCATACGTTTCCACACATCACCATGTTTCAAGATCAGCAAGCGGTCACCTTCTACCGCACTCATATCTGTTGCAGACAATAAATCTTCCAATGAATCCAAGCTGTCGGCATCCAGATATCCGGATGAACCCACCATTTTCGATTTTGAGCCATGTGTTACACTCTGACTTGAGGAACATCCTGTCAGTCCCAAAGCAGCTAAAGCTGAACCCAGTACAGTTATTTTTAAAAAATTGGGTAATGTAGGCTGCCACAAAATCGCGGTTGGTTTATACATAAAAAAATCCAAACAACTCGTATAAAATTTATTTTTTAGATCTGCCATTGTAGTGAAGCATGGGGTAGACACAAGCGATTAATTTAGCGCGATTTCACTATAAATGTTACAAGAATTTAAAAAATAACCATGGAATACACTTTTAAGGTGGAATTGCGTTATACAATATGCCAATCACTTGGTTTAACTTGACTCTTATTTTAGCGTTCGGATTTGGTTTATATGACTCAAACAATCACTCTCTATGTCGATGGCGCTTGTCGTGGCAATCCTGGTTTAGGCGGTTGGGGTGCATATATCATTACCGAATCAGAAAAGCATAAAATTTATGGTGGCGAAGCAGAAACCACCAATAACCGCATGGAACTCACCGCGGCAATTGAAGGTATTCAGTTTTGTCCGCGCGATGCCAAGCTGATCATCTGGACCGATTCCAAATATGTCAAACAAGGCATCACTGAATGGATTCATGGCTGGAAAAAGAAAAACTGGAAAGATGTCAAAAATCCGGATCTGTGGAAATTACTGGATGCGACTTGTCAGGGTCGCGACATTGAGTGGAACTGGATCAAAGGCCATGCTGGACATCCAGGCAACGAAATGGCCGATCAGCTGGCCAATCAGGGTGCCGATCAAACCTTAAAAATTATGAAAAATCCCTTAGCATCTGCCGAAACTAACTTAGAACAAGTGGATATGCTGGATAAAAAAAAAGCTGAAAAGGACTGGTTATTAGATGATCCCTTTGGTTTCGACCTGATCGAAGCCGAGCTGCAAGATGAGAGCGAAGTTTTGGAGAATGCAGCTTTAGAAAACGATGCTTTAGAAAATCCAAGCTTAGACAGTCAGGCTTTAGAAAATGCGGAACAGGAAAACCATCAGGCAGATAGCTTGCAACAACTTGCGGAAGTTCCAGAACCTGTTTTAGCAAGCGCAACACCTGCTTCGGATAAACCACTACACCCGCATATCGTGATTACCCCACGAACCAAGGAAGTTCATGGTCCACGTCAACTGATTCTGGATACTGAAACCACCGGTTTCTATTTTCAGGACACGGACCGGATTATTGAGGTCGGGGCGATTGAAATGGTCAACCGCAAACTGACCGGCAGCTCCATTCATATTTACATCAATCCGCAAAAACCTGTTGGCGAATCTGAAAATATTCACGGTATTTCAGATGAGTTCCTGAAAGACAAACCACTTTATGCAGAAATTGCCGATGTGCTGTTTGACTATTTAAAAGGCGCAGAAATTATCGCGCATAACGCAACCTTCGATATGAACTTCCTTGATATGGAGTTCAAGCGCGCAGGCTTTGTTACATTATCGGAAGTATGTGCAGTAACCGATACCTTGGCCATGGCCAAGAGCAAGCATCCGGGACAAAAAAACTCCCTGGATGCTTTGGTGCGCCGTTATGAAATTCCACAGCGTGACCGTACTTTCCATGGTGCGTTACTGGATGCCGAAATTTTATCGGATGTCTATCTGGCCATGACCGGTGGTCAGGTTTCCTTTGATATGGATACCCTGACTGAGGCCGAGCAACAACAAGGCCAAACTGCCCGTACCACTGTGCAAATAGACCTGCCTGTAATTTTACCTTCAGCCGAAGAACTGCATGCACATGAGAATTGGGTCAAACAATTTGCAGAAAAACATGGAACAGCTTGTCTTTTTGCAAAATAAAATCTACATTTCTAGTGGTTTTTTGTATTTAAACGTTTAACAGTTACGTTATAGTTAAACTCGAAGAAGTTTGGCCTTGAACGGGCTACTCATAAACAGATAAAACACTAGGAAAGGTGCAGATCCATGTCTTCTTACCAAACCTCTATTCATTTTGACCCGACTGCATTGCTGATAATAAAAAATGAGGTTGATAACTCAATTAAATTAGTTGAATCAGCGGTTAGCACCTTGGCAGAAGACCACACTTTACCCTTTGGTATTGACGATGCACTGAATCAGTTTGAACAGTGTGCCCAGGTTCTTGCCCTCATTGACATGCAAAGCCTGGCTAAAATTGCTCAATATTCTGCAGAGTTAATGCGCAAGATCATGGGGAATCCTGCTCAAATTAACACCCAGGAAGTGATTGCCTTAAGCGAAGGCACCACCATGTTAAAGCGCTACATCGAATTTATTTGCTTGCGCGAAGTTAAAATTCCACAATTTTTACTGGATACCTTAAACCGTCTAGAAATCGTGCTGGGCAAACCTCTTAGCCATGAAGGTCAGCATATTGAGCCTTTACTGGACTGTATTACTCCTGATTTTAAGCTGCCTCAAGCACCAAGCCTGGAAAAGTCGCAATATGTACATCGCCTGTACAAACTGTCTTTAAACAAGCTGATTAAACAGGAAGAAACTGAATTAGATCTGCAAGCGATCAAACTGGTCGGTGCCTATTTGGCAGGTCTGGCAGAAAACACGCTAAGCAAACAATACTGGAATCTGGTGCATGTTGCATTTAATCAGGTGAACCATTTATTGATCAATGATGCACGTTTACGCACCTTGGTCAGCATTGAACGCAATATGGCCCAATATTTCAGCGCGCCAGATCGCTTCAAGCCCAACCTATCTGATCTAGCTAATATTTTAAGCCTATGTATTAGCCAGGAAGATGAGACGGCTCAACATATCCGTAGCCAGCTGAATATTGGTGAAGATCACTTAACGGATACACAATTGCAGGTGTTCAGCCGACATCTCTATGGCCCTGATTTTGATACCATGCATACCATTAGTGAATTGGTGAGTGCTGAAATGGGACAAATTCGTAATGATATTGAATTTAACTATCAAAATATGACAGCCGAGAAAACGCAGCAACTACAAGCGCAATTACTCAGTCTGGCCAATATCTTTAAAGTATTGAACCTGAATGAAGCATATAAGGATTTATCGCGTCAGGCTGCATCACTCAGCCAGGGTGATATTTTAAAAGATGAAAATTTTGCACAGCAGTTGATGAATTGCATTTTGTCAGCAATGAACTCGATTGGGGTTCTGGAACGCCATTACACCTCAAGCCGTTTACAACTTCGTGTCAATAATATGAACATTTCTTTAGACCGTTTAGATGAAGCACATGAAGCTTTATTAAACGAAACTAGAGCTGTGATTGACCTTTCTAGCCAAATCTTGATGCAGTATCTGCAAGATCAAAATCTGGCTGCACTTGAAAATATTCCTACCCAATTACGTGAAATTGGCGGTGCTCTGCTGTTCTTAAATGCAGAATCGGGTCGAACTTCATTGAATACGGCTGCAACCTTTATTCAACAGCAAATTGAAAATGCTGCAACGATTACTGCTGAACAAATCAACCACACCCTCGATACTTTAGCCAGTGCCGATATCCTGATTGACAATTTAAAATCAAAACAGCCTGTCCTGCAGTCCATGTTTGATGTAGCATTGCAAAGTAGCGAAAAACTGAAAACTGTTGCCTAATGTCTGAATTGTCACTTGCTTATATCTTTCATCAACATCAACTTCTAGTCGATGAAAACTTTCAGCTCCCTCGGGTAGAACGTTTAGCAAGTGACCTTCACTTCAACACGGGTGATCAGGTGATTGCCCGTGATCTTCTCGAAAATGAGCCTATTCCTGCAGGCTTGCAACTGGTTCCTATCCGTCAATTGTTAACCTTGTGGGATACCCCGCAGTTTGAAGCTGCCAGTCGTGCCATCCAGCTGTTAGAATGGCGCCGTAACCACAAGTTCTGTAGTCATTGTGGACATCCAACTGAAGCCCATGCAACTGAATATGCCATGGTTTGTCCAGCATGCGGTTATCATCAATATCCACGGGTACAGCCCTGCGTCATCACCATCATTACCCGTGGTCAAGATGAAATTCTGCTGGCTAAAAATGCCAACAACAAAAGCAATATGTACGGCCTGATTGCCGGTTTTGTTGAGGTAGGAGAAACGCTGGAAGAAGCTGTACGCCGTGAAACAATTGAAGAAGTCGGTTTAAAAGTAAAAAATATCCAGTATCTTGCCAGCCAGCCCTGGCCTTTCCCAAGTAACTTGATGCTGGCCTTCCGTGCTGAATATGCTTCTGGAGAAATCAAGCTTCAAGAAGAAGAAATTAGCGATGCACAATTCTTTAAAATGGATCAACTGCCTGAAATTCCATTTAAAGGCAGTATTGCCTACGCCATGATTAAACACATTACCGAAGGTCATCCCGTAGCAGATGACACCCGTGAATGGCTGTAAACTAGGGTTTTAAAGCTTCATCCAGAACCGCCAAAATTTGTTTCTTGGTCTGAAAATAACGGCTAAACAGACTCGATACCGAACCCATAATAGACACATGTCCTGTTCCGGGAATGGTAATCATTTGGCTATGATTGCCCTTTTCCTGCAAAATACTGTGCAAATCCTGCGAATTACTATGCCCTACAACTTGATCATTGGAAGCCAAAAACAGGTAATGCCGCACCTGATTGGATTCAACAAAATAGTAAGGCATCACCTGCTGATAAGGCACACTCTGGTCAAAGGCCTCTGCACATAGCGGATCATCTTTATAATCAAAATGATAGGGTCCCGACAACCCAATAATGGCACGAATCTGAGAACGGCATTGCAGACTATAAGGATGGGGATGATACAAGGCCGACATGATATTAAATGCACCGGCTGAATGCCCCATCAGTACTATTTTTTCAGTCCGAATATTCAATCTGGATTGATGCTGAGTCAAATAATTCAGCGCCAGACTCAGGTCATCAATATAACTTGGAAACACATGTTCTGGTGCAAGATGATAGTTAATCACCGCAACGTCATAACCTTCTTTGGCAAAGGCTTCACCAACAAAACGATAATCTTTTTTATCACCGTGCAACCATGCCCCACCGTGGACAAACACGATTAAAGGCCGCTGCTCAAGCGGAGATGCAGCGGAGAAAATATCAAAACGCTGACGTGCTTTTAAGCCATAAGCAATATTTTCATGCAGCGTATAACCTTTGCGTGGGGTTAAACGGTTAAGGGCATAACTGCCAAAATCGTAAAGGCGAAAATCCTTGTAGAGTATTTTCGCTTTTTCGACCTTTTGCTCGATTTCCTTTCTAACTGCTTGTACAACCTTATTGAGCATAGGTTGGCTCTGCTTGATCGGGATCAATGGCCACTGGTGTCTGTTCCACCGGTTGTGCATTCACAAGCGCACTACTCAAGCTTGAAGTCACTGCTCTAGACTGTTCAATATTATCAATCAGGGTAATGATTTTAGTGACATTGCCAACTTGCTGCAGCACTTGGTTCAGATCATTAATTTCTGCGGTATTTAAACGCCCCATCACATATAAAACACCATCTTCGGTGTGAATGCGCACTTTACTGTCAGATACCACTACGGCTTTCATAATCAGGCCGCGGGTATTCGCAGTCACGGTGGTATCTTGCATAATCGTGCCATAACCAATCTGGTTACCGACAGTAATGTAATTATGCACGGTCTTCACATCACTCATGGCACGGACATTATCTTCAGCCAACTGCTTTAAGTGTGCATCCGGCACTTGACCGGTTAATAATACATTGCCATGAAAACTTTCAATATTAACGCGAGATTGTTTAAAGCGACTGTCTAATTTATATAAATTGATTTTAGCGGTACGTTCTATAGAGGAATCAATAAATACCTGTCCAAGAGAACGGGCGCCACTTTCTGTACCTACCGGGGCTGACCCTGTGCCACTTGAGATAAAACTTGCACAACCAGATAAACTTGCTACACACAGTAACGTCATTGCAATACGGTTAAACACTCAGCAAGACTCCTAATCGTTAATTTAAATTCTATTTTATTTCAGCATTTATGCTCTGATTTTGTTCAAAGATTAATAAACTCTTGATCAAAAGTAAAAGCATTTTCAATCCATTGTTGATCATAAGTGAATTTGGAAAAATCTTGCTGTATGGTTTTTGCAAATTGTTGAGAAAAATCAAAACAAATCACATCGAAACGACAATAACAAGTTTGATATTCCGGATAGGCATGCAAAAAGCACAGTGCCGATTTCATAATCTTGCGTTGTTTGGAAAAAGAAATGCTTTCACAGGATTGGGCATATTGGGTCACTGAACGCGCTTTAACTTCGACAAAAATCAGTTCCTGAGCTTTATGTACAATTAAATCAATTTCCCCATAACGACAATGATAATTTGCTACAAGCAACTGAAAACCGTGTTCTCTTAATAACTTTAACGCTTGCTGTTCAGCCCATTGTCCCAAATTTAAATGTGCTGGAAGATTTGACATCACAATGCCCTGATCCCTTTTTTGGTATTTTCATAACAATGGGGAATCCGGTGAATTAGGTTATTATTGATTTGAATCAAGCCAGTACGTCCCTGAAACTGCAGGCTTTTTAAATGAGGGTCTACTAAATACTGGCTTGCCATATGCCAGGCATCACCACCAAAGGCGATCAGCCGCTGATAGGCCATGGAAACGCTGTTTTGCTGATTGGCTTGCATGACATCTGGCCATTCAGTGCCATATAAGGCCGGAGCATCACAAAACTTCACCCCTACGGGTAATGCCTGATCTTGTTCAATGGCATTGGCTAAGATATAGATGTTTTTATGTGGCAGCTTTGCCAGTTTATTTAGCCAGCTATTATTGCCCAGTAACAATAAACCGGTTTGTTTATTTAATTTTTTCGGGGCTTCCTCAATTAAATTCAGCGGGTAATCAGTCTGGGTAAGCAAAGAAATCAGAAACAGTTCATTGTCAATTTCAGAATCCTTTTGCTGCAATACATACAGCTCTTTGATTTTGTCATTTTGTAATACCTGATCTAGCGCCACCGCATCATCCTGCTTGGACAAACTGAATTGTCCCACATTGGCAAACTGCGATGACACCTCATTCAGAGCCAAAACCCGAACTTTCGGCTGCGCCTTGATTACAGCTTCCACATCTTGACGTGCCAAGGGTCCAATCACCAGTTGGGTTTTTTTATTGACATTTTGTTTAAGCAACTGCGCGATTTGTTTTTTGTCCGAGTTTACAAATCTAATTGGCGTTTTCAGGTCTGATGCATGATAAGCACTCATAAAACCCTGTTTGATACTTAATCCGGCTCGCGCCAAAGGTCCCGATTCGGGTAAAATGACCAGCACTTCAGCTTGGGCGTGATTCAAAATGCAATACAGGATGAAGCTCATCAATATTTTTTTATTATTCAACATTGGAGAAACCTTATGAGTGCTCAGTTATTTGTTGTAGCGACCCCAATTGGGCACTTAGATGACATTACTTATCGTGCTATTGATATTCTAAAGTCTGTAAGTATCATCGCGGCAGAAGATACGCGCACTTCTGCTCAATTATTAAAGCACTTTAATATTACAACTCCGCTTACTGCCTGTCACGAACATAATGAAAGCAATAAAATTGATGTATTGATTCAAAGATTACTAAACGGCGAGAATATGGCGCTGATTAGTGATGCAGGAACGCCGCTGATTAGCGATCCAGGTTTTAAACTGGTTCGTGCAGCTCAGCAGCACAATATCCGTGTGGTTCCGGTACCTGGTGCATGTGCAGCCATTGCAGCGCTGAGTTCAGTCGGTTTACCGAGTGACCGTTTTAGTTTTGAAGGTTTTTTGCCTTCTCGCCAAAGCCAGCGTCTTAGCCAGTTAGAAAAGCTGAAAGATGAAACCCAAACCCTGATTTTTTATGAAGCACCGCATCGCATTCTGGAATCAGTGAAAGATATGGCACAGGTGTTTGGTGCCGATCGCCCAGTGGGTTTTGCTCGTGAAATTACCAAGACCTTTGAAACCATCAAAAAGATGACCCTGGCAGAACTGGTGCAGTTTATTGAAGCTGACCACAACCAGCAAAAAGGTGAAATTGTGCTGGTGATTGGCGGTGCAACTGAAGAAAAGGATCTGGAACAGGAAAAACTGGATCAGTTATTGAGCCGTTTATTACAGGACTTATCAGTAAAGGCCGCTTCGCAACTGGCAGCAGACTTGACCGGAATTAAAAAGAAAGTGGCTTATCAACGTGCGTTGGAACTCAGCAATAAAATCTGAACGGCTGTCAGCTCAAAACAAAAAGCATCACCAAAGTGATGCTTTTTTATTCTGTAGCGAAACCCGGCAAAAGATTCTATTAATCTTTTGCTGACTCATCTGCAGGTACTTCAGTGATGCGACCACCACGAGCAAGGAAAGCAGCAACTTCATCTTCCAAAGCTTGACGCTGTTTCAGTTTGGCAGTCACTGTAAGTGTTTCAGCTTCGGCAACATCACCATCAGTTGCAGTTGTATCACTGTCAGACGCACCTTTTTCAGCAGCTTTTGCTTCATCTTCATCAACTGCAGTTTCTTCTACATCATCGTAGTCATTCATATCTGTCATCTTTCTTTCTCCCCACCAATGACTTCTATCAATCCAATTTAAATTGATTGCGAATTAGGAAGAAATTTAACAATCTCTGCACGTTTCGCATAGGGTCAATTTTAAAAAAATCGTATCTTTTTTAATCAAAAAAGTAAACTTGTATAAATATTTGTACAAAAAACAGTTGTTCAACCTCAAACTGCATAACAAGTGTCTTTTAAGGTTTGTAATCCGTTGGCTTGTGACATAAAGGCATCTTTTAATGCCGCATGTTGTTCCACCTGTTTTAAGCCGAAATTTCTAGCCCAAACCACCGGGAAAAGCACTGTGGTTTCCATCCATCCAATCGCCGACATGCTGTGCATCATGGCATCATTCTGACCTTTACGGCGATGCTCATAACGCTGCAAGGTTTGTTCATGTGCCCATACCCCACGTTTTAAATCATGCAGCAGTGCATCACATAAAATGGCGGCATCCAGGCAACCAATATTCACCCCCTGACCGGCAAGCGGATGAATCACATGTGCAGCATCTCCAATCAAGGCTAAACCGGCTTTGACATATTGCTGTGCAGCACGGGCTTTCAGCGGGAATTGTGCCCGTGGCGTTGCCTCTAAAACTTCGCCCAGCATGTGATGGCTTTCGCGCGTGAGCAACGCAGTAAAATCGCTATCATTCAAAGTTGCATATTCTTCTGCATAATCGTCTGGTAATGTCCAGACAATCGATTGCCAATAGCCATCCTGTTCCGGCTTTAAACTGGCCATCGGTAAAAAAGCCAATGGTCCCGTTTCCAGAAAAATCTGTCGGGCCACATGCTGATGAGGCTGGGCTGTACGAATCGCGCAGGTCAAGCCAGCCTGCTTGTAATCGAGAATATCCAGATCAATAAAGGCTTGTTCACGGACAAAAGAATTGGCACCATCTGCACCAATCAGCAGCTTGGTTTTCAGCTGGGTTCCATCTGCCAGATGGATATGCCAAATGCCTGCTACACCCTGCTCTATAGCTGTCACTTTAACCTGAGTGCGGTAATCTTCAAGCTGCTGCAGCATTTGTTGCTGAATCGCCAGATTGAGGATACTCGGCTCGACCATTGAACCCAATCCCTGTTCAGCCGTTAGTGTTGTTATGCATACCTGACCGAAATTGATTTCACCATAGCCGTTTTTATTCCACACCTGCATGCCACTATAAGGCATCTGACGTGCCAGTTTTTCCCACACCCCGACCGTTTTCAGCAAATGAATGGTCGCCTGACTTAATGCCAATACACGCGGATTGGCAATCGCCTTGGTTTTTTCTGCATCTAGAATAGGAGCCGCATCCAGTACTGTCGCCTGCACACCGCCTTGAGCAAGCAACAATGCAGTCAAACCGCCAACCAGACCACCACCCACAATCACCACATCAAGAACTTTGCTATTTTGGTTAAGTGTCATGCTTTCAACCCCATGGCATAGTTGGCCACCAGCGGCTTAATCCCTGGAATAGTATCAAAAGCCACCAGTCCGGTATTGCGTATTAATTTCAGGATGGGATTCTGGTTACTAAAACCACGCACTACACTGTCACAGAACTTGATCACCCGTTGTTGATCGGTCAGACGAGATTTTTCATACTCCAGCAGCATGACTGCATCACCCAAGTCGGCTGCTTGTGCCAGTTGTTCAGTTAAATAACGCACCAAGACATAGGCATCACGCATACACAGGTTAAAGCCCTGACCGGCTACCGGGTGAATGGTATGCGCCGCATTGCCCATCAACACCACACGACCGACGGCCTGTTTTTCCGCAAGCACTTGTGATAAAGGGAAACTAAAACGACGACCCGTTTTCTGGAATTTGCCGGCTCGGTCACCGTAAGTTTCCTGTAAGGCATCTAAGAAGTGCTGGTCGTTTTCTTCGCCTAACCATTCCCCTTCTGTACCTTTTTTCACCGGCCAGACCACCGAACGGCGATATTCACCCGGTAATGGCAATAATGCTAAAGGTCCAAGTGGACTAAAACGTTCAAAGCCAACATGGTTATGCGGTTTTGAGGTTTGCACAGTAGTGACAATCGCCACCTGATCATAATCATGCTCTGAAGCACCAATCCCTAGGGCTTTACGGCAGAATGAGTCACGGCCATCGGCAGCGATCAGCAGTTTTGCTTGTAAAGATAATGTTTCTTCGCCACGTTGTGCTTCAATAAAAGCTTGATCAGAATCTTGTTTCAGTGAGGTGACTTGTACGCCATCAATCAATTCAATTAAAGGCTGTTGACGTACTTCAGTCAGTAGTACACGGCCCAGCCAGGCATTTTCAATCACCTGACCAAAGCTTTCGACTTTTTCCTGTTCTGCTTTTAAACGCGCCTTACCAAAGCTGCCCTGTTCGGTAATATGCACTTCTAAAATAGGGGTGGCATGTTCTTGCAAGGCATTCCATAAGCCCAATTCCTGATAAATCTGTACACTACGTCGTGACAAGGCACTGTTTCGTGCATCAAAACTGGAGTGATAAGGTGCAAGATTGGCATCATCATAATTTGGGTATTTGATGGCTTCGAGCAGCTTCACCCCAATATTAGCCTTTGCCAACATTAAAGCCAGACTGAGTCCGACCATACCGCCGCCAACAATGATGACTTCTTGCTGCATGCTTTCATCCTTTTTTTATCAGGTATTCGAATTCAGGAGATTTAATCGAAATACGTATAAGCTGTAATGGATTTTATATTACATCAAAGATTTTCATTTTTATAATGAATTAGAACTTTGCTTGTTCATGATATGGAAATGTGGCTAAATTTCGGCTATACAGATGTTCATGCATTGCTACCTTTTCGCCATACGGGGAATTTTCACTATTACTCGAATTGTAGGAATAATTTTAAAATTTCTACCATAGCAAAATATGTTGAAATAATGATTCCTAAGCTCAATATCAATTAAAGCTTCCCACAGAAAAACATATAGTTCTCAACTTATTCTCATAAAAAACGGAGCTTAGGCTCCGTTTTTGTTTAGGACAATTAAGTCATGCAAATAAGCCGATGATATAAATGACGCAACAATCGACTTCATCAAGATTCAAGTTAATCTATACATTCAAACCTTGGCTGTTAACGCACAATATTTGTATGTGTATCAGTATGATGTACTGTTCTGCCTAATTTCGTGCCTGTATAAATTAAATAGAGTGCAGACAAACCCACCAGGACATAAACAATTCGAGATAGAGTGCTCATTTCACCAAAAATCGCAGCGACCAAATCAAAGTTGAATGCACCAATTAAGCCCCAGTTTAGGCCACCAATAATCGCTAAAGCATAGGCAATCCAGTCAATCGTATTAAGTTTCATAAATTTCTCCAACTGTATATTTAATGATCAAAATTATGAGAACGAAACTGGAGTTAATATGTTGTTTTAATGCTAAAAACCGATTTTCTGTGTTGAGTTAGTGTCATTTTATAGGTTCTAATTTTTAACTTGGTGAGTTTTATTTGAATTATTGGCGATAAACGTAAGTAAAAAAGCCGATCAACTGACCGGCTTTTACTGAGATTTATTGATATCAGCATGAGTACCTAAACGCTCGTGTTTTCTAGCTTCACTTGCCGCTTATGTTCATACATATTTTTATCAGCTTTAATAAATGCCCCAGGTAAATCGGAATCTAATTGTCGAGTTGCATAGCCTATTGCAACGTGAATATTTTCCTCTAAAAACACACTGATCAGACGCTTAAACAAAGCTTCCGCATCGAACATCGACATTTCAGGGCATAAAATAGCAAACTCATCCCCCCCTAAACGTGAAACCACATCATTGCTTCGAGTGGTTTTCAGCAACAGTTCTGCTGCCTTCTGAATAAGGTGATCGCCCTGTGAATGACCAAATTGGTCATTCACTTGTTTCAAGTCATTTAAATCGATACTAAAAATCGTCGCTGGCAAACCAAAACGCCGACATCGACCTTCTTCTGACTCAACAAGACGATCCCAGGCACGGCGATTAAATAATCCTGTTAGCCCATCAGTTAAAGCTTCAACTTCAAAACGTTCACGTAATCGACGTTGCTGATTTTCACGTAATTCACCTTGCAGGATAGAGCTTAATAAACTGCCGAGTAGCTGCACCAATGGTGCATCTTTTAAAATATCGTTTGGCTTAATTTCAGTATCAATTGCGCACATGGTGCCAAACACAGAGCCATCTTCATTAAATAAAGCCTGACCAATATACGATTTAATCGATAAATTTTGATTAATAGCTGCGTTCGCATACAGTGAAATATCACTCACACATGGAGCGATATTTGGCGTTTTGCCTTGTACCATATGGTAGCAAAATGAATCAGCCCAACGAAAAAAATTTCCCGCTTTAACATTATATTTTTCATTTTCTGCTTGTAACACAATCCAATTCTCACCCTCTACACGAGTGATCATCCACAAGCCAAAACCTAAATTTTCATGAAGATATTCAAGAACTTGTTTTCCTGCTTCCTCAAAGTTGTGAAATTGAATGTTATGCATGAACACAGCCCATAATGTTCGAAATGACAGAAAGTAGGAAATTTAAAAAGCTATAATATAATATTTAGGCTCAAAATAATCTCATGTTCACGCGAAATAGATCTTGGAATTTGTTTTAAATGTAAAACAATAAAAAAGCCGATCTTTCGACCGGCTTTTAACATACACTTTCGCTTAGGCTGCTTTTGCTTGAGCCATCAACACTTCAATATCTTCTACCGTTTTCACCACATCTTTGGTGAGCACCAGTGGACCATTTTCGGTAGCAACCACATCATCTTCAATACGAATGCCAATACCACGCCATTTTGCATCTACAGTTTCATCATCTGGTGCAATGTACAGACCTGGCTCAACAGTTACCACCATGCCGTCTTCGTAAGTACGCCATTCACCATCAATTTTATATGAACCAACATCATGTACGTCCATGCCCAGCCAGTGACCGGTACCATGCATATAGAACTGACGGAAAGTTTCTTTTTCGATAATTTCTTCCAGATCACCCTGCATAAGGCCTAAATCCAGCAAGCCCTGAACCAGAATGCGCACCGCAACATTATGCGGTTCTTTATAGGAATTGCCGACACGTACTACATCAATCGCTGCAAGCTGTGCTTTTAAAACCAGTTCATACAAGGCTTTTTGTTCAGGACTAAACTTGCCATTGACCGGGAAAGTACGGGTGATGTCGGAGGCATATAGCTGATATTCACATGCTGCATCAATCAGCACCAAATCACCATCTCTGAGCTCTTTGTCATTTTCCACATAATGCAAGATACAGCCATTTTTACCTCCACCCACAATACTGTTGTAGGAAGGTAGGCAGCCATTTTTACCGAACACATAATTCAATTCTGCTTCCAGCGCATATTCCATCATGCCCGGTTTCACGGTCTGCATGGCACGGGTATGCGCTTCAGCACTGATATTCGACGCAAGTTGCATCAACTTAATTTCTTTTTCGGATTTGTGTAAGCGCATTTCATCCAGAATGCGGTCCAGCTGAATCACATGCGCAGGTGCTGAAGTACCTTTGCGTGATTCACCACTGGCCTGAGCAATCCATTTTGCTACACGGGAATCAAAATCGGCCTGCTGGCCAATCCGATAGAACAGTTTTTGTTTATCGAGCAATTTCTCGATAATTTCTTCATCCAGCAGGTCAATGGCATAAGCCTCGTCCGCCTCATAATCATCTACTGCCCCGTCGACACCGGCACGATAACCGTTCCAGATTTCCATTTCACGGTTGCGTTCACGGCAGAACAAGCTATAGGTATAACCTTCATCAATCGATTCAAAAGTTTCAATCACCGCCACTGCTTCAGGCTCTGCAAAGCCCGTCAAGTAGAAAAAGCTGCTATCGGCACGGAATTTATAATCCGCATCGCGGTTACGCATAGCAACCGGACTGGTGGCAATAATTGCAATACTGTGCGGACCCATTTCTTCTGCCAGGCGGTCACGACGTTCCTGAAAATCTGCTTGAGTCAGTTTCATCATTAAGTGTACTTTTGTCTTTTATGAGTAGGTTATAACTTTTAAAGGGTCTGTTCTTGAATAAAATCGCCCGAATTAGCTCGGACGATGTGGAGTAAACATTTCCACTACACTGCTGGCTTCTGTAGTCGCGCTATTTTTTTTGCAACTGCGGCTGAATATTTTGCAACAATGGCGTTTCTGCAACTTCTACTTTCTTGCGTCCCAAAGACAGGCTCACTGGAATCAGGCGCACAAACTCATAAAGTTCCTGATAGCTTTCTTCGCCTTCTTCGTCATCATCCGACGCATCAAACTCGACTGCTGCTACATCTTGAAGATGTTCGATCAGTTCCATTTCATCTTGACGGATATGTCCTGATGCCAGACCAAATCCCAATACCACACCGGCACACCAGTCCGCCAAGGCTTGTACACGATCCGCAAGAACGTGTTCATCATCCGGAAGCAAAGGTAAATAGTCGAGTTCATCTTCAGATAAAGCATGGGCAATATCTTCTGCTTCATCGGCTAATATCTCTAAAACCTGCTGCTCTAGCGCAGGAATTTCAAGCGTGGCTAAAATTTGTTGCCATTCATCACCAGTCGGTGCCTGAGTAACACAAACAATACCCGTTAGTAGCCCATGTAACTCACTTGGGCTTGAAATCTCTTCAATTTTTGAAAAATTGTGGTGCCATTCCGACCAACCTGAAATATCGTCTTGCATTCGTTTATCCAATCTCTATACTTCGTATATATTACCTTTGTTTGCAATACTGTGCGACTACCATATGTTAGAAGAATTACAGCGTCTACAGGCGCATATTGGCGTTTTAAAAACGCGACTTACGCATTATGAAAGTGAAAATAGTGCACTCACCGCGGCAAAAGAAAATTCTGCCGAGCATCATCATGCCCAAATTGTGCAAAAAAATGGCATTATCACCCAAAAACAAGAAGAAATAGATAATCTGAGCGAGCAATTAAGCGAAACCCAGTCCCAATTCAAGCAATTGAATACAGATGCCGCATCTTTGGCCGACCGTTATAGCCGTTTGGAGAAAAGTTGTACCGATCTTAAAAACCGTTTTCAGGAAATTCTGGCTGAACGTAATGAATTACGTGTCATTAAAGAAAAAATGCAAAATGATCACCGTGTTGCTCAACAGGAAATTCAGGGCTTGCAACAGGAACGTGAAAGATTGTTACAAAAAAATGAACATGCTAAAGCCAAAGTTGAAGCCATTATTCAGCGTCTTGCAATTTTAGGTACTGCTCAAGATCAGCATGCGCAAGAAATTCAACAGCTTGCTCACCCAGCCGATGCAAATGAGGATATTTAATCATGAGTGAACAAATTGCTGTGGAACTGCGTGTACTGGGTCATAATTTCCGCTTGGCAACCACGGAAACCGAGAAAGCCGATCTGGAACGTGCTGCTGAATTATTAAATGAAAAATATGATGATTTTCGTCGTAAAGCACCGCGGGTTGAACCCAGCAAGCTGATTATTATGGTGGCACTGGAACTGATGCAGGAAGTGCTGGCCATGAACAAATCCTTGCAGGAATACTCACACTGTGAACGCTTATTGACGACAATTTTAGAAGAAGTGGATGAGTTAGTTTAATTTTCATTTAAATTGACTAAAGTATCGACAGTTGAAAACTAAGTTTACAGTTCCTGCACACGGATGATTTGCCAATATCTCATTATTGGTTATACTTACTTCATCTCTGAGGTGTTCGCCAGCGAGTCTATATCCCTGCCGATACTTAAATCTACGGATTGTGTTCTGCATATTTAGAGTGTATGCCCATCTTCGCATGGGAAACCCAGCAAGTATGCGTCGCGTCCACCTTGAACTTCTTCGGGTTCAGGGTAACGACATGCAGCGGCATCTTCGGAGTGTTTTTTCTTATTATTCTAAGCGTGATTTATTACAATATTTCTTCATCTATTTTACATTTTCAAAAACTTCATTTTTAAACTTCAATTTTTTTTCAGCCTATATTCATTGATATTTTTATGCAAAAAAATACCCAAGATTTTCATCTTGGGTAGGTTATATCAACGACTACACTTTTCAGTACTATTCAGACTTTTGCAAACGAAGTGCATTAATCACGACAGACAAAGAACTCAGTGACATGGCAACCGCAGCAAGCATCGGAGTGAGTAACAAACCTGTTAAAGGATAAAAAATACCTGCTGCGACCGGCACACCTAAACCGTTATACACAAAAGAGAATGCCAGATTCTGCTTCATGTTTTTTACCCCTAATTTAGCCATGTGAATGGCATCTGCCACACCGCGAATATCTCCTTTCACCAAAGTTACTTGAGCCGTCTGTTTGGCAATATCGGTACCATTGCCCATTGCCACACCCACATTGGCTTGGGCAAGTGCTGGCGCATCATTAATGCCATCTCCCGCCATGGCCACAACTTTTCCTTGAGCCTGATATTTTTTCACGATGTCTAATTTTTCAGTCGGGGTACAGTTGCCATAAACCTGCTGAATTCCTAGTTCTGCTGCGACCAGTTTTGCATTTTGTTCATGGTCACCTGTGGCCATGACTACTTCTATGCCATCGGCTATCAATTGATTAATCACCTGATGGGCATTGTGTTTAATCGCATCATGAATGGAGATATAAGCCAGAACTTGCAGCTGATTAGCCAGAAAGCTAATCACATTACCGCTCTCACGTTGAGCATCCAGCTTCACTTGAACATGTTCAGGCAGCTGCAAACCCAACTGATCAATCAGCTTTTGACTGCCCACATACAGGGTTTGACCCTCAATTTGACCTTTCACCCCAAAACCAGTGACATCTTCAAAATCAATGACTTTCAGCAGTTGCTCATGCGGAACAAGCTTGGTTAAAGTCTGTGCAATCGGATGGGTTGAATACTGTTCAATCGAGGCAATCCATTGTTCCACTTGCGTTTGCTGGGCTGTATCTGAAAGCAGATTAATCTCTTTCAGGCTCGGTTTACCTTCAGTCAAGGTTCCAGTTTTATCGACAATTAAAGTGGTGACTTTACTTAAAGCCTCAATCGCTTCAGCATCTTTAAACAGCACGCCTTTTTGCGCTGCCCGCCCTGTGGTTGCCATCACCGACATCGGGGTTGCCAGCCCTAAAGCACATGGACAGGCAATAATGAGTACAGCCACTGCACACATCAGCGCCAGATCAAACTGTGCTTTGCCAAAGAGCATCCAAGCCATAAAGGTCAACACACTAATCGCTAAAACAATCACCACAAAATATTTGGCAAATACATCGGCAAGTTTTTGCAACGGCGCTTTGGAACGCTGTGCTTCCGCCACGGTCTGAATCATTTTCGCCAAGGTGGTATTGGCACCCACTGCCGTGGTTTGAATACGAATACTGCCCTGCTGGTTCACCGTCCCACCAATCACCCGGTCATCAAGTTCTTTTTTGACGGGTACAGGTTCACCCGTCATCATGGCTTCATCAACATAGGTTTTGCCTTCCACCACAATGCCATCGAGTGGAATCTGATCACCTGAAGAAATCTGCAGGATATCGCCCTGTTTCACCATGCCAATATCCACTTCCACCACCTGATCATGCTGCACCAGTTTTGCAGTATGCGGTTGTAGTTTCAGCAAAGATTTAAGTGCATCTGCTGTTTTGGCACGAGCTTTTAACTCCATGATTTGCCCAAGCAAACTCAAGGACACAATCATACAGGCCGCTTCATAATACACGGCAACCCCATGACCGGTTTTGGCCTGCATCGGAATCAGGGATGGAAAAACTGTCGCCACCAGACTGTAAATAAATGCCGCCAGTACCCCGACCCCAATCAGGCTCCACATGTTCAGGTTACGGGTTTTATAGGAAATCCAGCAGCGTTCAATAAAAGGTTTCCCTGCCCAAAGGATGACGGGAATAGAAAGCACCAGTTCAATCCACGGCTGAATATGCTGCGGAATAAAAGCATGAATATGCGAACCCATGGCCAATGCAAAGACAATTAAAGTCAGTGGTAAAGTCATCCAAAAACGATGACTAAAATCGACCAGCTCAGGATTGGGTGCATCATTTAAAGTCGGTTGCATCGGCTCCAAAGCCATACCACAGATCGGACAGGTTCCCGGCCCTTTCTGCACAATTTCAGGGTCCATCGGACAGGTATAATCCATATCCTCCGCGCCTTCCGGTACAGGTCGCTGGTCTGCTGGAAGCAGATAAAACTCCGGATCGCCTTTAAATTTTTCCAGACAGGACGGATTACAGAAATAGTAAGTTTTACCCGAATAATCAGTTTTTAAGTCGGTTGACGTATCTACCACCATGCCACACACGGGATCGATCTCTGAACTCTGCACTGATGCAGGATGAGTTCCGCCACAGCAGCTGGATTTCTTTTCTTCAACCGCCACTTTTGCTGTTGAACCACAACAGGAAGATGCTGTTTGCAGAGTTTGTACATATTGCTCAGGCTGCTGGTTAAATGTAGTTAAACAGCGTTCTGAACAGAAATAATAATCTTTTGATTCAAACTGGCTGTGCCATTTAGAATCGGTTTTCACCTGCATGCCACAGACGGGATCAACAGTTGTTTCACTCACCTGCTCTACGGTTTGCGCTTTATTTCCCTCACAACAGCCTGATGATTGCGCTACGGGTTGTTGATTTTGAGAACCACAGCAAGATTTTTTTTCATCTGTTTTTGATTTAGATGCACAACCGCAGCCCGAAGTTTTAGATTTATTCTTTTCTAAATACTGTTCAGGATTGGCCTGAAATTTATTCAAACAGCCCTGACCGCAAAAATAATAACTTTGTCCCAAATATTCGCTATGCGGCTTGGATAAATCTGTCACGGTCATGCCACAGACGGGATCAATATACTGTTTTGACTCAGCTTTTTGACTGCCACAACACGAACTTGATGATGCAACAGCTTTTGCCCGACTGGTACAGCCACAACCGGAAGCGAGCTTGTTTTGCTGTTGAAGATATTGCTCAGGAGAATCGATAAATTTCTGTTTGCAGCCATTGCAACAGAACAAATATTTTTTCCCTTCAAATTCAAAAACATGTTCCGAATGTCCAGACACGGTCATGCCACACACCGGATCAACTATTACTAATTCAAGAGCTGAATCCTGTTTTGCACAGCAGGAAGATTTTTGTTGCTCATTCATCCGACTCACCTGTTTTATTCTTTCATTGTGTTAGCATAAAGTCTGTACCCAGGTACGGAGTCAAGTCATTTGAGGATATTTTATGCTCACCATCGGAAAACTGGCCAAACACTGTCATGTAAACGTCGAAACCATTCGCTATTATCAACGCATCGGTTTAATGCGCGTACCTGAATCCGCGCAGAGTTACCGTTATTACAATGACAAAGATATTGAAACCTTAAGCTTTATTCAAAAAGGTAAAGATGCAGGCTTGCAACTCAGTGAAATACAGGGATTACTGCAACTTCAACTCGAAGATCGTGAACAGGTGAGGCATGTCATTGAGCAACGTCTGGAAAAAATTGATCAAAGGATTCAGGAATTGCAGGCACTCAAAACCCGTTTAAGCAGTTGGGTAGATGAATGTAAAACCACCAATGAAAGCTGTTGCCCGATTTTGAAAGAGCTGAAAAACAGTTAAACTGCTTTTACGATGAAAATGTATATATTTTTTGGGAACCTATAACAGATGTCAGTGGATTTAAAAGTTTTACGCAAGCAACTTCGACATCAGCGCAGAGCCGTTTCCAGCTTTCAACAAAAACAGGCGCAACAAAAAGTACTTCAGCAACTGATCCGGCTAAAATCTTTTCAGCATGCCAAAAAAATCGGCATCTATCTGAATGCCTTTGGTGAAATCCATACCAAAAAAATGATTGAATATTGTTTCAAACTGGACAAAGAAGTTTATCTTCCCATGATTTGCACCATGAACCAGCAATTGCACTGGGTCAAAATCACTCAACAACAATACAAAAACAATCAATTTTCATATCATCCACTCGGCATGAAAGAGCCTATGGCCGGGCGTGGCCTGCATGTTTCGACGCTGGATTTTTTAATCATGCCTTTGCTGGCCTGTGATATTTATGGCACCCGCATTGGGATGGGCGGCGGCTTCTACGACAAAACCCTCGCCAGCGCCCCCCATAAACCCTATCGGCTTGGTATTGCGCATGACTTTCAGCTGATTCAGCAGCCTTTACATCGTGAAGTCTGGGATCAACCTCTCGATGCCTTACTCACCCCTGCAAAATATCTACACTTTAAGCGTTGAATGGGTATTTTTGACTGACAGGAATATTTTAAAATCACACATTTACTCATTTTTTATACATTTTCATTTGCCCTGCCCTTGTATTTTTTAAAATACCCATCACTATAAAAAACATGGCAACACTGTTGTTACTCATTAGGAGTGCCCATGTCTGAAATTATTATGAATCAAGAAACCTTAGATACACAGGTTCCAAGCGTATTACCACTTTTAGCGCTACGTGATGTGGTGGTTTATCCACACATGCAAATTGCGTTATTTGTAGGTCGTGAAAAATCGATCAATGCAGTTGACGTGGCCCGTAACAGTGACAATCTGGTATTTGTAGTTGCACAACAAGATTCTCTTACAGAAGAAATTGATCACGACAACTTATATCAATACGGTACTGTCGCGAAGATTGTGCAAGTTGTGAATCATGAAAATGATGAAAACTGTATAAAAGTACTCATTGAGGGCTTACACCGTTCGAAACTGGTCAAAATCATCGACAACGATGCATATTTATCAGCCGAACATGCACTTAGCCCCATGACAGTGAATATTGAAGCTGACTCTCAAGAAACACGCGTCCAAGAACTGCGAACTTTATTTGCACAATATGCAGAAGCAAAATTACGTAATGCACGTGAATTGATTACTGCTGCCAATAAAATCGATGATTTATTGCAACTGTTGTTCTTCGTGGCCACTCGTGTGCCATTGAACATCGATGTCAAACAAAAGTTCCTGGAACAGGATGACTTTGAAGCACATTTGACTGAGCTCATGACTTATTTGTTGCAACAATCTGAAGAACAACAGATTGAGCAAACTTTGCATGACTCGGTAAAACGCCAGATGGAGAAAAACCAGCGCGAATACTTCCTGAATGAAAAAATGAAGGTGATTCAGCGCGAGCTTTCCGACATGAACGGCGGTGCTGAAGATGACGTGGCTGAAATTGAGCGTCGTCTTGAAGAAGCCGATTTACCTGAACACGTGCGTAAAAAAGCGGAATCTGAATTCCGTAAACTCAAAGCAATGCAACCTGCTTCAAGTGAAGCTGCCGTGGTGCGCAATTATATCGAGGCGATTTTAGATACGCCTTGGAATAAAGCCAGCAAGGTCAGCATTAACCTGAACAAGGCACAAGAAATATTGGATGCTGACCATTATGGTCTGGACGAAGTTAAACAACGTATTGTTGAATACCTGGCTGTTCAATCTCGCGTGAAAAAACTCAAAGGTCCAATTCTTTGTCTGGTTGGTCCTCCAGGGGTAGGTAAAACTTCACTGGGTGAATCGATTGCCAAAGCAACAGGTCGTGAATTTGTGCGTATGGCCTTAGGTGGCGTGCGTGACGAAGCGGAAATCCGTGGTCACCGTCGTACTTATATTGGTGCGATGCCCGGTAAAGTAGTACAGTCTTTGACCAAAGTTGGCGTGAAGAACCCATTGTTCTTGCTCGACGAAATTGACAAGATGGCACAGGATTACCGTGGCGATCCGGCTTCAGCCTTGCTTGAAGTACTCGATCCATCACAAAACAGCAAGTTCAACGATCACTACCTCGATCTTGATCTAGACCTTTCTGAAGTGATGTTCATCTGTACTGCGAACAGCATGAATATTCCTGAAGCTTTGCTTGACCGTATGGAAGTAATTCGTCTGCCGGGTTATACCGAAGAGGAAAAAGTCAATATTGCTGAACGTTACCTGGTTCCAAAAGCCATTAAGGACAACGGTTTACGTGGCAAAGAATTGACTATTCATGAACAAGCGATTCGTGACATCGTGCGTCGTTATACTCGCGAAGCGGGTGTGCGTAGCCTTGAACGCGAAGTGTCAAAAATTGCACGTAAAGTCGTGAAAGAAGCGGTAAGCAAAAAAGCCAAAAACTTGCATATCGATGTGACTGCGGAAAACTTGCCTGATTACTTAGGCGTGCATAAATTCGACTTCGGTATGGCCGAAGAAGAAGCGCAAGTAGGCCGTGTAAATGGCTTGGCTTGGACCTCAGTGGGCGGTGAATTGCTTTCCATTGAAGTTGCAGCTGTAAAAGGTAAAGGTAAATTCATTACCACCGGTTCACTTGGTGATGTCATGAAAGAATCCATTACTGCGGCAATGACTGTAGTACGTACCCGTGCAGATGAACTTGGGATTGAGGCTTCAAGATTTGAAGAAACCGATATCCATGTGCATTTACCTGAAGGTGCAACTCCGAAAGATGGTCCATCTGCAGGTTTGGCACTCACCACTGCCCTGGTTTCTGCCTTCACAGGTATTCCAGTTCGCGCGGATATTGCCATGACGGGTGAAACCAACCTGAGTGGTCGTGCAATGCGTATTGGCGGCTTAAAAGAAAAACTTTTAGCTGCACATCGCGGTGGCATTAAACTGGTCTTCATCCCTCAAGAAAACGCACGTGACTTGGTGGAAATTCCGGACAACGTGAAAGCAGGTCTGGAAATTAAAGCAGTGAAAAGTATCGATGATATCTTGCCATTGGCTTTAACCGAAGCACCAAAGCCTTTGCCAAAAACACCGATTGTGAAGCCAATTACAGAAGGCAAAGCAGCCCGTCATTAATTGCAATTCGCTACAAAAAAGAGAGCTTCGGCTCTCTTTTTTTATGTGCATAAGTTTTACTATATAAATAGAAAAGGGCTTGAAAAATCCACCTCTCACCCTTATCTAATAGTATAGAGACCCTAAATGCGCTGTTCGTTTCTAATTGATTTGTAGTTAATAAGTTATGTGAATGGTCATCTACATCTCCAGGTAGATGACCTTTTGATCGCAGTCCCAGTTTTCACTTAAGGGGCTGCGTTTTTTATTCATCAGCTTGAAGCAATAAACTATAAACCAGACCATCAATCACGTTGGCCATTTTTCCAATATTGAGTGTCTTCAGCGTATCCGCCGCAGTGTGATAATGCTTGTTACGGAAAAAAGCCGTATCTGTAATCATCATGGCCGGAATACCAAACTTCCAGTAATTCAAATGATCAGAAACCTCCATGGCACTAATAAAAGAAGGAGCTACCAGTCTTTGGCACTCCAAACGATCGAGCCTACGCATCGCTTGACAGTATTTCGCCCCCAGATCATAAGACTGTAAATTACTCACCGCAGCAATAAAATTACCATGCTGTGGATACACCCATTTCAACCCCGCTGGATATTCCTGTACCAGTTTTTCATCAAAGTAACCAATCATCTCTAAAATATAAACACCCTGAATCTGCTCCTTTTGCGCCTGTACAGATTTAGCATGCACAAAACTGCCCATCTGTTCAGTCTTGAAAAATGGCGGCTCAGCCAAGGTATAAAATACAAAATTCACATTATGTGCCAGTTGGGATTTCTGCTGCGCCAGTATCCGCGCCGTTTCAATTACTCCCGCTACACCCGAAGCATTATCATCCGCCCCCTGATGCTCGCCAAATACATCATAATGCGCGCCGACAATCACTTTGTCAGCATGACCTGCGGTTAAGGTACATACTACGTTGCGATAGCCCAAACCATTGACCGAATAATTTTGATACTGGCAGGGTATGCCAAACAAACGCATCTGTTCTTTAATCCAGGCAGAAACGCGTTGCAGCTCTTGTGAGTTTTTATAATTACGATGTCCCTGCTGACCTATAATTTGCTCCAGATAGACCTTTAAATTATCGGTACTGGCGGGTGCTATGCTCGGTAATGCCCAACTTGAAGTATTGAACAAAAGAGTGCAAAGGAAGGTGCTCAACCATAAGCCTAAATTTTTATCCCTTTTTAATCTCATTTATTATCTTCCTCTTTTCTTATGCATATTCAATCTATTGCTGAAGATTAAAGCAGCATCTGGCACGCCTTTTCAATTGCAATTTGTTGCTCAAAAATAAGTAAAATCAGTTTTAGCGTTTATAATAAAGATGAGTCTTAAATCATCGAATCTTATGAAAATCCGTATTATTACCATCGGTCAAAAAATGCCAGCCTGGGTGCTCACCGGTTTTGAAGATTACTTCAAACGTATCCAGCCTTTTGTGCAGACCCAAATTATAGAATTACCTATGGCAAAACGCGGAAAAAACGATTCTGAAGCCGATATCCTGAAATATCGCCAGATTGAAGGTGAAAGCATTCTGAATGCACTGAAACATAATGAAACCTTAATTGCACTGGAAGTTGGCGGTAAAGAATTCAGTACTGAAAAACTGGCCGAAACCATGAAACAATGGATGCTTGAAGGCAATGATGTGGTTTTGGCCATAGGTGGCCCGGATGGTCACTCAGAAGCGGTGCGTAAAGCCGCTGCATGGCACTGGTCACTCTCCAAGCTGACTCTGCCTCACCCTATGGTTCGCGTCATGCTGATCGAGCAGCTATACCGTGCCATGAGTATCAACAATAATCATCCTTATCATCGGGCGGGTTAAGCAAGCTAATAGCAGGATGTTTTGAGTTTGGCTAAATCGTTTAAAGCTGGTGTATTTCTAAGCCTAAATCATAGATCTAATTGAATCCTGCTCTATTGTTCTATAAACGAAACAATATGTTGATATAAATTGTATTTATTCTATTTCTCTTTATTTGGCATCATATCCTCAATCGATATTATTTGAATTAGGCGCGTCATCATGAATTTACAAACTTTACCCGGTTTATTTATTTCACATGGATCACCCATGCTGGCGCTTAATCCGGAACAGGTTGGCCCGGCCTTGGAGCGATTGAGTTTAAATCTGCCTCAACCACCAGCCATTATTGTGATGTCAGCCCACTGGGAAAGTAATGCCCTTGAAGTGAGTAGCAGTGTTCGCCCCGAAACATGGCACGACTTTCGCGGTTTTCCGCCTGAGCTGTATGAAATGCGCTACCCTGCGCCAGGTCAGCCGGAACTTGCAGAAGAAATCCTGCACCTTTTAGCCAGTGCCGGCTTGGCTGCTCATGCCAATAGCACCCGTCCACGTGATCATGGCGTATGGATGCCATTGCTGCATATGTATCCTAATGCTGATATTCCAGTGGTAGAAATTTCTTTACCCATGAACATGTCTGCCGAAGAGATTTATAAAATCGGTCAAACCCTTGCACCACTTCGAGAAAGACAAGTGTTGATGATTGGTTCAGGCAGCATTACCCATAACTTGCGTGAACTGGCATGGAATGGTGAAGCTGCTGCTGTACCTGAATGGGCCTCAACTTTCCGTAACTATGTGGTGAGCAAACTGAACCATGGTGATTATGACGCTGTGCTGGACTGGCAAAATATCCCCTATGTAGAGCGTAATCATCCGACCTTGGAACATTTTGCGCCACTGTTCTTTGCGATGGGGACCGGACATCGTTTCAGTATCGTGCATAGCAGTTTCAGCATGGGCTCGCTGGGTATGGATATTTACCGTTTTGATTGATTCATAACTTTTTATTAATTATTAACAAAATTATAGTTATGGATACATTTTGATACCTAATTCACCAGAATTTATCCATATTTTTTGAATAACAATACGATATCCTCATAAAAATTCTTCAAAACCAAGTACTTTTAACATGAAACTTAAATTTTTAGCGATAGCCCTTTTCCCTCTCATGCTTGCCGCATGTCAGTCTGGCGATATTCAAAAAGCTGGAGATGTTGCCGTGTCAGTGTTACATCAACAAAAAGCCGATCAGACTTTAGCTTCTTATCAATGGAGTACCCGTACCGGTACTGCACCTAAACCATTGGTACTGAATTTTGACGATAAAGGCCGCTTGAGCATTGCTACCAGCTGTAATGGTATGGGCAGCAGCTGGAAAGTGGAACATAACCAGATTGTGACAGGGCCTCTAATGGGAACCCTAATGGCATGTGAACCAAAAGCCATGCAACAAGAAAGTGTCGCTAAAGATTTATTTGACAATCGCAAAGCTCCATTTATTTTAGATTTAAAAGATGCACAGCAACCTACATTGACCATCATTTCAGCGACAGGTGAGAAATATATTTTTACAGGAAAAATGACAGCTGAAACTAAATATCAAAGCCAAGCTGAAACCATTTTTCTGGAAATTTCACCTGAAACTAAACCATGTAGCGGTGTTGCGCCACAAACCTGTTTACAGGTTCGGGAAGTTAAATACAGTGAAAGCGGTGTAAAAACCCAGATCGATAAAGACTGGACTTTGTTCTATGACCAGATCGAAGGTTTTACCCATAACCCCAACGAGCGACAAATCATTCGGGTCAAACGTTATGAAATCAAGCATCCCGCTGCAGATCAGTCGAAGTACGCGTATATCCATGACATGACGGTCGAACGCTCAATGATTAAATAAGCAATTTATTTAAAACATAAAAAAAACCGATGCCAAAGCATCGGTTTTTTTTAAAGCTTAAACTAAGTCAAACTTAGAATACGCCTTGAGCAAGCATTGCGTCAGCTACTTTTACGAAGCCAGCAATGTTCGCACCGTCAACATAGTTCACAGTACCATCTTCTTTAGTACCGTATTTCACGCAGTTACGATGAATTTCTTTCATGATCGCGTG
Organism: Acinetobacter sp. NS-4; assembly: GCF_037402435.1. Lineage (NCBI taxonomy): Bacteria > Pseudomonadati > Pseudomonadota > Gammaproteobacteria > Moraxellales > Moraxellaceae > Acinetobacter > Acinetobacter sp. NS-4. The sequence goes on from NZ_JBBEUE010000002.1 coordinate 55,783, forward strand.
TAAACGTTCATCAACTTCTTCAAAAGACCAGCCTAAACGCAATGCATTTTGAGACATTTCAAGACCAGAAGTCGCTACACCACCTGCATTCGATGCTTTACCTGGCGCATAAAGAATTTTCGCTTCAACGAATTTCTCTACAGCATCCAGTGTAGAAGGCATGTTTGCACCTTCAGCAACACAGATCACGCCATTTGCAAGAAGTTTAGCTGCATCGTCTGCATCTAATTCGTTTTGCGTTGCACATGGAAGCGCGATATCACACTTGATACCCCAAGGACGTTGAGCTTCAAAATATTCAAAACCGTGTTTAGAAGCGAACTCGGAAATACGGCCTCGTTGAACGTTTTTAAGTTCCATCACTTCCGCAAGAAGTTCGTCAGTGAAACCATCTTTAACGAATACAGTACCCGCAGAGTCAGAAAGTGAAACGACTTTCGCACCCAAGAACATTGCTTTTTCAGCAGCGTATTGAGCAACATTACCCGAACCAGAAATAGTCACGACTTTATCTTTAAAGCTGTCGCCACGAGTTTTTAGCATTTCTTCAGCGAAATACACAGTACCGTAACCAGTTGCTTCAGGACGAGCCAATGAACCACCGAAAGTTAAGCCTTTACCAGTGAATACACATGAAGTGTCATTGCTTAGCTTTTTCATCATACCAGCCATGTAACCCACTTCACGGCCACCTACACCAATATCGCCCGCAGGAATATCAGTATTAGAACCAAGGTGACGGTACAACTCGATGATTAATGCTTGGCAGAAACGCATGATTTCGCCTTCAGACTTACCTTTAGGGTCGAAGTCTGAACCACCTTTACCACCGCCCATAGGCAATGTAGTCAAGGCATTTTTGAAAGTTTGTTCAAAACCTAGGAATTTCAAAATTGAAAGGTTCACTGAAGGGTGGAAACGCATCCCCCCTTTAAATGGCCCAATAGCTGAGTTGTACTGTACACGGAAAGCACGGTTTACGTGAGTTTGGCCTTTGTCATCTACCCATGAAACACGGAACTGAATCGCACGTTCAGGTTCTACAAGACGTTCAAGTAATCCATGATCAGCATATTCAGGATTCTTTTCAATGAATGGCCAAAGGCTAGTCATTACCTCTTCTACAGCTTGTAGAAACTCTGGTTGATGTTGATCACGTGATTTAACGTAGTTTAGGAAGTCGTTAAGGCTGTTGTATTTCAACGCTTAATCCTCAGCAGAAAATGGATCAAAATTGGTCAAAATTTCAATCAATGATATATTTTGGCGCAAAACATTAAATATCACTTGCACCTATTCAGCAATAGTTTTTTGAAAAAAACTTCAATTTTCTATATAGAACATATATTTAATTTAATTATTTAGTCATTTTATTTATAAATTGAATAACTTTTAGCTATATATTAATGTAATATTTTGCCCAATATTAATGCATTTATGGTTCCATTTTTGCGCACAGGAATTCTATGTAAAAACATGCTAGTATTGCTCTCCAGCACATTGTTTTCACGCTGCTTGCCTAGCACTCCCGGTTATACATGAACACTCAAATTAGCTTGATTCAAAAAATTGACGCCCTGTTGCCGCAAACACAATGCGGACTTTGCGGCCATCGAGATGGATGCCTGCCTTATGCAAAAGCCATAAGTGAAGGTGAAGAGGCAAATAAATGTGTACCAGGCGGACAACCTGTAGCAAATGCTCTGGCTGAATTACTGGGTCGCTCTCAACTGCCAGCAGAAGAAAGTGTTTGGCCTGTTCAAACTGATGGTCGGCCACAACGCATGAAAGCGATTATTCGTGAAGATGAATGTATTGGTTGTACCAAATGCATCAGCGCCTGCCCGGTCGATGCCATTATTGGCTCAGGTAAACTCATGCATAGCATTTTGACTGACCTGTGCACGGGTTGTGAACTCTGCATTCCTCCCTGCCCGGTCGACTGCATTGACCTGGTTGAAGATCTGCAAGCCGTACCTTCCGAAGAGGCGCGTATTGCTGAACAAAATGACCTGCGCAATCGCTATTATGCGCATATTCAACGCGAAGAAAAACGCCGTATCAACCGGAAGGGTCCGGTGGTGCGTACCAATATTGATACCGCATTATTTGCCCAATTTTCAACGCTAAGCGATGTGGTTCCAGAAATCCAGTTGGTAGCGAAAATAGACAAACCTGTCATTACCCAAGATGCGGCAATAACTATTCAGCTTGCCAAAATTCGCACACAAATCAAAAAATTAGAAAAACAGCTTAGTGTTCGGGAAGACATAAAAAAACGTACCCTGCTTGATGATTTACAACAGCAGCTGAGTGCTTTGGGAGTATCATGATGGCGGTTAAAAACATGACCAAAAAGCAGGTTCAGGTGTTTTTTGAGCGTTTACGTGAGCAAAGACCTAGCCCCAAAACCGAACTGAATTACAGCACCCCTTTTGAACTGTTAGTGGCAGTTACACTTTCAGCTCAAGCTACCGATGTCAGTGTGAATAAAGCCACCGATAAGCTTTTTCCGGTGGCAAATACCCCTGAAACCATTTATGCCTTGGGCGTCGATGGTCTAAAAGAATATATTAAAACCATCGGCTTATATAACGCTAAAGCCGAGAATGTAATTAAAGCCTGCAAGATGCTGATTGAGAAACACAACAGCGTGGTGCCCAACAATCGTGCCGATCTGGAAGCATTACCCGGTGTGGGACGTAAAACTGCCAATGTGGTGCTCAATACTGCCTTTGGCCATCCGACCATGGCGGTCGATACCCATATTTTTCGCGTAGGCAATCGAACCGGTCTGGCTATTGGCAAAAATGTGCTTGAAGTTGAACACCGGCTGGTCAAAGTCATTCCCAAGGAATTTATTGTCGATGCCCATCATTGGCTGATCTTGCACGGTCGTTATTGCTGTATTGCCCGCAAGCCCAAATGTTATGAATGTGTGGTCTCAGATGTCTGCAACTGGCCAGACCGTTTCGAATTCGGTGCAGCACGTAGCATTGCGGTAAAAAATATTGAAGCTGAACTTTAAGTTCAGCTTTTTATACGCAGTTTATTTATTTTTTTCTTGTTCAGCTTTTTCTTGATCGCGTTGCGCCTGTATCTTCGGATGCAATTGACGCTGTGGAGCTTTAGCTGCATTTTCTGCACGTTCTTGTTGGCGCACTTTGCCCAGTATTTTAAAGCTCATATAGAACAAAGCGATCAAAACTACCAGAAACAGCAGCATTAAAACCAAAACACCCATTTTCACAGTGGCAGTTCCCGTCAACAAGACAAATAAAAAAGAGCCCTAATATGACTTAGGACTCTTTTAATGTCAAAACATTCACCCTATACAGGCATATGAATTATTTTGCTTGATCTAAAATTGCAAACAAATCAGTTTGAACTTCGTCAATTGGACGAAGGCCATTGAGTTTGTCATAAGTCGGTGCATTTTCACCTGATGCTGCACGGCCTTGGTAAAAACCTACCAATTGTTCAGTTTCAGTGTGATATGAACCCAGACGTTTACGAATGGTTTCTTCTAGGTCATCTGGACGTTGAACCAGGTCTTCACCAGTTTCATCATCTTTACCTTCCACTTTAGGCGGATTGTAAACCACATGATAAACACGGCCAGAAGCTGGATGCTGACGACGACCAGAAAGACGTTTAACGATTTCTTCGTCTGGAACATCAATTTCAATCACGTGATCAATGTTGATGCCTTCATTTTCCAAAGCTTCCGCTTGTGGAATTGTGCGAGGGAAACCATCAAAAATGCAACCGTTTACACAATCAGGTTGAGCAATACGTTCTTTCACAAGACCGATGATAAGCTCGTCTGATACCAGACCACCACTTTCCATCACGCTTTTAGCCTTAAGACCTAATTCAGTACCTTCACGAATTGCAGCACGGAGCATATCACCGGTTGAAATTTGTGGGACATTGTAGCGCTTACAGATCAACTGAGCTTGTGTACCTTTACCTGCTCCAGGTGGTCCGAGTAATATAATGCGCATAAAAAAACATCCTCATTTAACAAATATATGTGATGCATTGGCATGGCGAACCGATCTATTCACCATGTAGTCCAGCATCTAATTATAAGAAAGCCACAAACAAATGTATTGTACCCGCTATAAATCCGGTTACGCCACCCAAGACAATCAAAATCCATTCATCTTCCTGAAAGGCAGGACGTAATAAATTCTGAAACTCTCTTGGCGTCAACTCTCGAATACGGTCTCTAAACATTTGATAGATTTTCTGTGCACGGCTCGCATTGAAGGCCGGGTCGCATACAGGCACCATCGTAATTTCAATCGAGCGATCGATCAAGTCCGTCTTGAGTTTTGCATACTCTTTTGGACCTAGAGACAACTGCAAAGAGGTCCGAACAATCGGGGTTTCCATAATTTCATTAATATGGCGTTTAACGATACGGCGAGTTTTATCTTTCTTCCCGCCATACATCATCTCAGTCATAATGGATTTTAACGTAATTAGGTCTTCTGTGACTACTCGCGCAAAAACATCGGAAACTTCGTCCTGACGTTTCATAAACGCGCCCTGGATGTTATAAGTGCCAATCCGCGGAATGACCGGTTTGATCCAGGGAAACTTGCGGCTTGTCGTACGCGCAAAGAACTGTGGATAGCGAACATAATGCGGTTCAAGCGGATTGAAAACCATCCAGATGGCAATCCAGTTGGTCAGGAACCCCCAGACAGACGCCCAGAAAGGAACCGTCCAGTGCCAGGGCACAACAAACCAGACGATCATCTGGAATACACCAAAGAACATCCCGATTAACGCACTAATATGCCAAATAAAGTTGATTTCTTTCTGACCCACTTTCAGGAACATATTCACCATTAAACGGCGATCACCTTCCATCTGGCGAACCACCATTTCACGCATATCCACAAGTGACTCGACATTCATGGTCAGCTCGGTCACCAGTTCTCTTAAAATACCCGGCAACTGTTTATGCGCTTGCGAATAGATACGGCGTTTAATTGAATAGGGCAAGTTTTCCCAAAGTACCGCATTGCGGTCAATCATCATTTCATCAATCAGATGTTCAAGTTCAAAACCGACCTGCTCACCGATGATCCGTGCCATATCTTCTGGATCCATGGCATCTAGAAATTCACGCAATGAACCCAGTTTCGACAAGGTATTATCTGTAATAATTCCTGAAATGCGACCAGCTTTACGTGGCACGATCCCCTGCCAGCCGACAGGTAATGGTCCTAAATGGAACCCCCAAAACGTCAGGGGATAAAATACCATTTTCAGCGCCATCCACACATGCGCCCAGGTTACAAAAGCTGTCACAGGAATGATGCTAAGTACTGCCCAGAAATCAGGGCGATTCAAGAAGGTTTGCCACAATTCGTTGACGTACTCAAACATGCACGATATCCATATTTAATTTTTTAATCACGGAATACTAAATTATAAAAACTGACTATTTTCACTATAAACCGATACTTAAAGTATAGGAGAATTGTATTGTCGGCTCTGTTTCAGCAACGACATTGCCAGCACTATTCTTTAACTCTTCACCGGCACCAATACCGATACTAAAACTGCTGATCCGTTCTTTGCTTAGCAAAACATAGGCTAAATCCACGCCCGCGCCTAATCGTGCTTTGAGATCATTGTCCACACCTTTACTTTCAATATGGCCGGCATAAACCCCGATATAATAACCATTTTTATCTTTACCGGTGAGATGGTAGGGATAGCGAAATCCAACCTGACCACCGGGAGTATACTCATCATCTATGAATACCCCTGCTTTTGCATAGGCGATTCCATACGGATTAACCCACTCTGCATTCGCATGAATCATTTCTTGGGTGAATCCAGCCCCAACATTCCAGGCTTTTGCACTGTCTGATGTCAATTTTGCTTCCGGTAAATACGAATTGTCTTGTGCATAAGCCACATTTGCTAGCGCAAAAAATGCCAGCAAAGAAGATGCTTTTGTGATTATTTTCATCATTGTCCTTAAATTTTATTTTTTAATACAGTCCTTTTTTTGAATTTTGACTTTAGCAGAATTATTAGAACTCTTATATACTGCACTTTACAATTTTAATGTCTGTAAAGTCAAAGTTTAAGCTAAACCGATTCAACTGTTCTCCAGAACAAATATCAAAAAATGCTGACTTGCGTTAGAATATGCCACTGGATTTTTCACTCCCCTGTATGATGTAAGTCGATCGCGTATGAAGCAGCACTTTCCTTTAAAAAACGTTCAACAAGAAAAGCGCATTTATCGCAATCGGGTTTTTATCTCTATCGGGATTGTGGCGTTCTTTCTGCTCCTGCTTGTTGCCCGTTATGCCTATTTGCAACTTATGCATTTTAATGAATTTTCAACCGCCTCAGACCAGAACCGTATCCGGTTACAACCTTTGGCACCTGCGCGCGGCTATATTTATGACCGTAATGGGATTTTGCTGGCAGATAACTATCCGGTATTTTCCGCAACCATGTCACGAGCCGATGTGCAAGATATTGATGGAACCGTACAGCGTTTAACCCCCATCTTAAGCCTGACCCAAGAAGACATCGACCGTTTTAGCAGCCGGATTAAAACCTCTAAAAAAACCGAACGCGTATCATTAAAATTAAATTTAACCGAAACCGATATTGCCAAATTTAGCGAAGTCAAATTTCAGTTTCCCGGGGTGAATATAGAAACCCAGATGACCCGCTACTATCCGCATGGCGAGCTGTTTGCCCACGTGATTGGTTATGTGGGGCGTATTAACGACAAAGAATTAAAATCGATTGATAAAGACTTGTATGCCGGCACCAACCTGATTGGGAAAATCGGGGTAGAGAAATCCTATGAAGAGCTGTTACACGGTTTGCCCGGCAATGAGTCGGTAGAAGCAGATGCTCACGGTAATGTATTACGTAATTTAGGCCGTAAAGAGCCTGTTCGTGGAAATGACTTATACCTTTCAATTGACTATGGCTTACAGGTAACAGCCACTGAGCAACTGGCAGGTCGTCGTGGTGCCATTGTGGCCCTGAATCCCAAAACTGGTGAAATTTTAGCCCTGGTTTCCAGCCCGAGTTTTAACCCGAATTTATTTGTGACCGGCATTAGCAGTACCGACTATAGCGCGCTTCGCGACAATATTGACCAGCCACTTTATAACAGGGCTGTGCAAGGTGCCTATCCTCCAGGTTCAACCATTAAACCGATGTTTGGCTTAGGTGGCTTACACTATAATATTGTCGATTGGAACACCGCTATTTTAGATCCCGGTTATTTTTCTTTACCCGGCGATTCGCATAGATTCCGCGATTGGCGCAAATCAGGTCATGGCGCGGTAAATCTGCATAAAGCTCAAGTGGTGTCTTGCGATACCTATTATTATATTCTGGCCTACCGCATGGGCATTGAAAAAATGAATGCCTGGATGCGCCAATTTGGCTTTAGTCAAAAAACCGGTGTCGATTTACCGAGTGAAAGTACCGGTTTGTATCCAAGCCCAGACTGGAAAATGCGGACCCGTAAAAGCAAATGGTTAAAAGGTGAAACCATTTCCGTGAGTATTGGACAAGGTGCCTTTACTGCAACACCGCTACAACTGGCGATGGCCACTGCAATTACTGCAAATCAGGGTGCGCACATTACTCCTCATGTCCTGCGTGAAAGCCATGGTGCCAAACCTTATACCGCCCATAATGCTCCAGATGGCAAAATTCAGTTTAATGGCAAACCTGAAGACTGGATCAAAATGCGTGATGCCATGATCGATGTCATCGAGACCGGTACAGGTCGTGGTATCCGTACCCCGCTGTATCATATTGCAGGGAAAACCGGGACTGCACAGGTCAAAAGTATTGCCCAGGGTAAAAAATACAACGAAGCGTTATTAAGTGAACGTCAGCTTGACCATGGTTTATTTATTGGTTTTGCCCCTGCTGAAAATCCCGAGATTGCAGTTGCGATTGTTTGGGAAAATGGTAAACACGGTGGTTCGGCAGCGCAGCTGGCTCGTCCTCTGTTTGACTATTGGTTATACACCCGTAAAAAAAATCCGATCCGTCCCGCAGGCCATCAAATTAGTGGCGGCCTCATGACCGCAGGCATCAAACCGGGTGAATTGCCAAGTGGTTCGGCACCTGTGAACACGACTGACAATACTCAGGCCAATACAACAGCAGCAGCGACCCAGCACGCTACTCAAGCCGCATCAGGCGCACAACCAGCAGAAGTTGAAGGTGACTGATCTATGAAAAATCAACTCCGTATTATTGGCGGTGAATGGAAACGCCGCCAGCTTCCTTTTGCCAGTATTGAAGGCTTACGCCCTACACCAGACCGGGTACGTGAAACTTTGTTTAACTGGTTGATGTGGGATATTCAAAACGCACAGGTTCTGGACATTTGTGCCGGTTCAGGTGCCTTAAGTTTTGAAGCTTTATCACGTGGTGCAGCACAAGTGGTAATGATTGAACCGAATCGCACGCAAGCTGCTTTTTTAACCGATAATTTGCAGTTGCTGAAAGTCACCAGTCAACACGCCAAACTGAAAGTAGCCACAGCTCAACAAACGCTCCCCACCCTGAAACAAAGCTTTGATCTGGTGTTTTTAGATCCCCCTTACAGCCTGAATTTATGGGAAGAACTGGCCCAGCTTGCCGATCCGCTCATTAAAGACCGAGCATTTATATATGTTGAGGCCGATCGTGATTTAAATCAGCTTAAACTTCCTGTTAGCTGGCAACAGGTGAAACAGACTAAAGCCGGCACAGTTCGAGCTGGGCTGTATCAGAAAAATGTCTGCTAATGCCTATTCATAAAAGGCAATAAAAAAGGATTCCTCTATGGAATCCTTTTTTATCAAATGTAGTCTATCAATTTAAGATCGGGGGATAGATCTGTTAACGCCCATAGCGCCAATCCCGATCACCTCTGTCATGCTTCCAGTCCCCATGGTCTCTATTTTTCCAGTCTCGGTCGCCATGGTCTCGGTCATAATGTCCGTTGCGGTCCCGATGACCACCATAATCGTCATCATAATAAGGATCAAGCATACAGCCAGTTATTGACACTGCCAATACAGAAAGTAAGATCACTTTTTTCATCATGTTCATCACCTCTTTTACCGCATAGCATCAGTATCGAATGATTTAATGAAGAGTATTGGGAGTCCGTGTTGAATTCTTGTAGTCATTTATCCATTGTTTATTCATAAGCCGAACTCCAATAGCTGATTCCGAAGCGGTTTTATACAAAATTCTCCTTAGATTTGCAGAAATACTGCTAAATATAAGCTTGGCTTTTTTACCCATCTTTTGAATACTACTGCCTTTTCATCTGTACCTATTTCTATGACTTGGTTGTTATTTATTCTTGGTGCAATGGTCGCAGGTTTTGTACAAGGACTCACCGGCTTTGCCTTTGCCTTAATTGCCATGTCATTCTGGGTGTGGGCACTGCCCCCGCAAATTGCTGCACCCTTGGTGGTCTTTGCTTCGGTATGGAGCCATATCATTTCATTATCCAATGAACAAAAGCATCCCCACCTGAACAAAACACTGGTATTACCTTATTTAATTGCCGGTCTGATTGGCGTGCCTTTGGGCACCTATTTACTGCATATTATTCAACCCGAAACCTTTAAAATCGTTTTAGGCGTATTTTTGGTGTTGTGGTGTCCGGTGATGTTTTTCAATCCGGCATTTCCACGACTGCAACAATCGGGAAAACTGGCCGATGGCCTGATTGGATTTATCGGTGGAATGCTAGGGGGATTAGGCGGGTTTTGCGGTTCGTTGCCATCTGCCTGGGTCATGCTGAAAAATCTATCAAAACAGCAACAGCGTTATATTTTACGGCATTTTAATTTTGGCATTCAGCTGTTTACACTACTGGCCTATTTACTGCAAGGCACACTTGAAATCCAGCTTTGGCCTTATATCGTCATCTTGCTGATCAGTGTCAGTTTTCCCGCCATTTTAGGGGCAAAATTATTTTATAAAATTTCGGAAAAACAATTTAAACATACAGTATTAAGCCTTTTATTTGCTTCCGGCTGTTTCTTGATTTTCAATACGGTGCTGTAATTCTTATTGCTTGTTGAAAAAATCAAATTTATATATTGAATTATTGCAGCCTTATTTTTCTATCATTGCTGGACAAAGTTACGATAAGTCTCATTTAAACAAAAAATACCCAATCAGTGGGGCTGAGCAAATTTATCCGAGGGAAAACTTTATACAATAGCTTATCCCCCATTTAATCTTTCCTCAGAAATGAAAACCTTGATTTTGCTAGCAGCAATAATTGTCCTGACTGGCTGTTCCCTAAGCACATCCCGCGATGTCAAACATGCAGAAAAAATGCTCAGCTATTTTCAATGCAATAATATTGAAACCGCACAAATGGCGCATAGTTCTATTACTTCATACCATGAACAATCCCTGGCTTCTAGCCGCCAAAAAGCCGAATCTTATGTGCAAAGCTATAAAGATGGGGACAAGTTATTTGATGTGCCGTTAACAGAAGTGATTGAGGAACAATATTTTATTTATCAGGAAGCGTGTCAGCATTTAGGCGGCATTCGTCCAACGCAAGCGCCATAGTTCCATTAAGTAAAGGACAGCCCTATGCTGCCCCATAAATTATGCGCAGCGAGCCAAGATTTTGTCATTTTTCCTCTTGGCTTAGCTTGCATACCAGACAAGGATGCCTGTATTTCTTAGTTCGGTTCCTGATAATAACGTGTATCTACGCTAAACTTCTCTGGAAATTTGGCATGAATTTGTGCATAAAAAGCCATAATTTCAGTCATATCTTTTTCATAGTCACCGCTCGGATAAACAATTTTACCGACCCCGGTTTTCTTCTTGGCATAATCCATATAAGCCAACGCAATCGGCACACCTGCGTTGATGGCTACATGATAGAACCCGGTTTTCCATTGTTCCTGTTTGGCACGGGTTGCTTCTGGAGTCACCAACATTACCAGTTTCGGATGGGTTTTAAATAAATCCGACATCAGCTGAACCATACTGGGGCGTGGCTCTCCTGCCTTCTTCACTGTCCGGTCAATTCCAATTCCGCCCATTGCCCGTACAAATGGGCCAAAAGGAAATTTCATATAACTGTCTTTAATGGTTAAACGGACATGCACCCCTAATGCCTTGAGTGCCAGGCGTGCATATAAGGCATCCCAATTACTGGTGTGCGGTGCTGCAATCATCACACATTGATCCAAATCAAGCGGCCAATGATTATCGATTTCCCAGCCCATCATTTTTAAACTTTGTTCAGCTAATTTTTCAAACACTTGCCGCACCGACACCTCTATAAAGTGCGCAGATTCTAACAACGTTGCTGAAATATAAAAGTGCAATATGACCAATAAATAATCAATTAATATATAAATGTATAACTTTAGAGTTCAAATAAAATATGTAAAGTTGCTGTTTTGTTTTTCCGAAATTTCTTCCTCCTTAGCTCAGACTTTCTAATTCCACATTAAAATTCGCACAAAAAAAGGCATAACAAAGCCCCAACAAGATCGATATTTAACCCATCTGCATTTTTACGTAATTTTTAAAGCTATATTTGGCTAAAAGGAACAATATCGTGAAAAAAATAATATTCCTCCTGTCACTGAGCAGCTTAGTTTTCACTGCGTGTAGTAAACCAGATACCAATACTCATGAAAGCAATACAGCTCCTGATCAACCCATGACCCAAGCTACCACAGCTGAACCGGCCGCAACTATGAGTGATACAGCAGAAACGTCACTGGATTGGCCAGGTGAATATAAAGGAGTTTTTCCCTGTGCTGACTGTCAGGGTATTGAGACCGAACTGGAATTAAAAGCTGATAAAACCTATGAGTTGAAACAGGAATACCTGGGTAAGGGAAAAAATAGTGAATTCAAAGTGAAAGGAACTTTTAGTTTTGATGCAGACAATCCCGCTATGATTAGCCTGGACCAAGCAGGAGAAAACCGTAAATTCTTTATTGGTGAAAATTTTGTTGAAGCACGCGATATAAAATCAGAAAAATTGATTGATTCCAAAATGAATTACAAATTACAGAAAGATGCTAATTAATTGCCCTATTTGAATATCACTCTTAATTCATTAAAAAGACTGAAAATCTGGCTTTTTTATTTGCCCTGCTTTGGGCAATCGTCATGATTTGCAACAAATAAATGACCTATTTCCTTCTGCCCTACTAGCCCGATCATGCTGTTATGATTATGGTTAAAAAATATTTTTCTCATTTGATGATCATAATGAAAAAAACAATGATAACCCTCAGTTTTTGCTCCTTACTCTGTTTAAGTGGCTGCGATAAGCCCAATTCTCCTTTAATTCAAGACCATGCTAAAACTAACGATCATCTGTCCAAGCCACAGAACCTGAAGACTCCGAACTGGACAGGACATTACAAAGCCTTTATTCCCTGTAAGGCCTGCGAGAAGAAACTTTTTTCAATACAGCTGCATCCCAACCAGACTTATACCCTCAAAGAAATTCAGTTTTTTAAACAAAAAACCAAACAAAAACAGTCTTCTGGTACATTCAGTTTTGATCCTAAAAATTCCAGACTAATTCAGCTCACAGAAGATAAAAGCAATAAAATACGTTATCTTTCGTGGCATGACCAATTTTTAGAACTTCGGGATCGACATAAAAATCAACGCAATAATTTTGAAAAATATCAGATTCCTAAAATACAAAAGATAGAAGTGAATAATGCCCTGAAACATGTAGATATACAGGCAGATCTATTTAAAACTGAAAAAATACGGTCCAATAAGCTAGAAAGCACCAAGCTGACTTATTTTTTTGAAATTAATAATCACTCCGACCGTGCCCTAAAAATACGCGACAGTGATATTGTACTGGTCGATGATAAAAATAATGAATATCCGGCCAGCATTGACAACAGTCCAATTCCACCGATTCAGCCCAATAAAACCAATTACCATCTGGTCTCATTTATTCATTCCGAATCATCGCCACGGCTTTATATCAAAATTAAATAGCAGGCAGCTTGATCTATAAAAAATTTTCGTGAAATATGGGGATTTTTTATATCCCGTTCTCTTTTTTCTCATATTTACCAAACACTACATTTCTTTTTTATCATCAAAACCCAGCCTTACTCATGACATGGTTTATGGTCCAATAGACTGTTATAAAAAATAACAAATAAAGTCTCAAACTTACCTGTTTATCCTCATTTGAGGATATTTCCTGAGTACAGGCTTGACTATGCTTTTAGTCACTATAATCAAAGATGATAATGGAGTCGAAAATGAAAAAAGTGCTCTTGGCAGTTGCCATCGCAGGTTTACTTACGGCATGTAATGATAATAATGATGATTCCAACCCACCACCTACACCTACCACTCAACAGGGACAGTTAGTTGATGGTACTATATCTGGTGTTGAATACCAAACCAGTAGTGGGATCAAAGCTAAAACAGATGCAGAGGGTTATTTTAATTATAAGGCTGGCGACACCATTAAATTTTTTATTGGCGGTGTACAAATAGGTGACTCAGTTCCAGCTTCTCCTCGCATCACTCCAATGGAATTATCTACGCTTCAAAATGTTCGTGAAAATATTATCGTTTTCTTGCAAACACTGGATGACAATGCAAACCACGACGATGGCATTCAGATTAGTGATGCCGTTTTCACTGCATTGGCTGACAATACCATCAACTTCAACCAGACTTATGCTCAATTTATTACCGATCCTGCTTTTACCGAACTTAATAAAACTCCAATTGCATTAGAAACTGCACTCACTAATTCCAAAAATGCCTTCTATAAAGATATTGCAGGAAGTTGGAAATTAAACCGTACTGGACAAGGTGCCATTGTGGTTCATATAAGTCCTACCGGACAATATATATTAGGTGAAGTAGATTCAGCTAATCTAACTGGTAGCGGTGTGGAAACTGGTACCTTGGAATGGAATCCAAGTACGGGACAAATTAATCCAGTGATTGAGGTTGACACCAATGGCGATCTGGGTCTGTCTAATCCGAACGGAGGAGTAGCATTTACCCTACGTTATGATCGAACCAATGTAACCTTGACCGAATCTGGGGTAACTAATGGTGAAAATAAATTAAAACGGATTAGCACCACTGCAAACAATATTCAGGACAACTGGTTCAATGATACGAATGCACTTACATTCTTTAGTGACGGTTATTATATGTATATTGACAGTTTAGCAAGTGATAATTGTGGAACACCAACACCGGGGGTTGAATACGGTAAATATACCACGACCAATGGAACTGTGGTTGCCAGTCAAATTATAGTAGATACAACTGGCTGTTCGGGGCTTGTAAATGGGACAACACTCTACCCTCCATTCACCTACACTCTTGCTACTGGATCTTTAACGCTTGTCAGCGGTGAGATTTCATATACTTTCAATAAAGATTTCATAGCTACAGGCACTGGTACTGGTGCTACTTAATAGTGCTCAAAATATATCTATCCAGAACTGGATTCTGGATAGATTAACTCACATGCTCAAAATCGATGGTAACGCCCATAAGTTTATACAAAAATTCTGCCTGTGATTTACATTGCATTTTCGCATAAATATTTTTCAGATAGGTTCGTACAGAACTTAATGCTAATTGGTAATGGGCGGCAATCTGTTCCAGGTTATAGCCATTCACAAATAATTCACACAATTCACATTCCCTGTTGGATAAACCATACACTTGTCTTAAATAAGACGAAGCCAGCTTATAATGCTGTTCAGTTTCAGTAATAAATAGCATGACATACGGTTTAAAATGATCTTTTAAATCGGTAAAATGTCGTGGACTGTTAAAAGGTGCAATGGTCAGCATAATTTTTTGTCCATGCTGATCTTCCATGGCCAACACCCCTCCTACCTGTTTTTTAGCATAATTAGACTCTGGCTTAATGCTGGATATTAATTGCTCTAAATCTAATTGATATGGCTTGCTTATATTAATCTGGTTATTTTTATCGAGTTCGAATAACTTGGATTGTTCAAAAAAGTACTGTGCTTTTTGGTTGAGATAATACAATTCTCGATTCATATCAATGAGTAAAATGCCTGTTTTAATGACATTTAGAATTCGGTATAAATTCCTATTTTTGAGCCGAGCTAAACTTAATTGCTTGTGAATCTGTAATGCCCTACGTAAATGCAAACCCAACCTTTTTAGAATATCCAGTTCATATTGCGTAAAGGGTTGATCTTGCTTGCCGCGATGAATACCGAGTACTGACCATTGATGATCACCATGATCCAGTAATAGACTGGCAATAAACCCGACGCCGGTCGCTTTTAAACATTTTTCATAAAAAACATATTCATCTGTAGCAAATAGCTGACCATATTGCGATAGATTCTGACTTAATGCATTTCCAACACCAACTTCTAACCAGAATGGCAAATGCAACTTCTGATTCATCGTTTTTATTTTTTCTTGCTGATAGGTTTCTAAACTGCAGGCTGGAATATTGTACGTGTGCACAAAGTTATAGGCAGGGTTCAATTGATCTAAAGCAGTAAACATGGCTGCCTGACTTTCAGTGTATTGAACAATTTGCTGAATCACTTTAGGCCATAAACTGGCATTCAAGGCAGCATCATAGATTTGTCCAATAATTTTATTCTCCAGCTCCTCTTGCATCATTTTCACCGGTCCTAAACAGATAAAAACTGAGTAATTATTTACCTTAAAGCATAGAGAACTACGGTGATTAGTCAAACAAAGGGTAAAAATAATATGAAAAAGCGTTAAAAAAAATCCCCGCACGAGGCGGGGATTTTTTGTTTAATCCATATTTTTTAACAGGTAATTATTTACCGCCAAAAACGTATGATACACCTACACGACCGCCAACTTCGTTACCGCCAGCGAAACCTACCGCAGCACTTACAGAAGTACGACCGTCAGCAAATACACTAGCAATACCTAGAGCACCTGCAGATTCACCTTCATAGTGACCTACACCGCCAAATACAGCGAACTGACCAGCACCAATGTTAGGGATTTGTTGTTGCGCAGCTAACGCGATAGCAATACCACGGTAAGAAGTTTTCTCAACGTCATCAACACGTGAATTTAACTGGTTCACACGTGAATTTACATTAGCCACTTGTGTATTTGTATAAGCATTTGCTGAAGCTAGAGTTGCTACATCACCATTAGCAAATTCTGAACGAATCGCTTGACGATCTGTTGCTGCTGCTGCTAAACCAGCTGCACGAGTTGCTGCTTCAGTATCAACACGAGTATTTAATGCTGTATCTGCTGCTGTACGAGTTGCTGCTTCAGCATTAATGTTGTCTTGTAAAACTACATCTGCTGCTGCACGAGTTGCTGTTTCAGTATCAACACGAGTATTTAATGCTGTATCTGCTGCTGTACGAGCTGCTGTTTCAGTATCAACACGAGTATTTAATGCTGTATCTGCTGCTGTACGAGCTGCTGCTTCAGTATCAATATTTGCTTGTAATTGAGTATCTACTGCTGCACGAGTGGCTGCTTCAGTATCAACACGAGTATTTAATGCTGTATCTGCTGCTGCACGAGTTGCTGCTTCAGTATCAATATTTGCTTGTAATTGAGTATCTGCTGCTAAACGAGTTGCTGCTTCAGTATCAATATTTGCTTGTAATTGAGTATCTGCTGCTGCACGAGTGGCTGCTTCAGTATCAACACGAGTATTTAATGCTGTATCTGCTGCTGCACGAGTGGCTGCTTCAGTAGCAAGAGTCGTTGCCAAATCTTGACCAGCAAGTGTAATTTGACCTGTTGAAATACCAGAAGCATTTACAGTAGTTGAATTTGTCACGCCATTATCTGTTTTGCTGATAGATAATTGATAATCTTCTGTAGCGTTATTACGACCTAAAACTAAATCTTGAATTTGATTAACAGAGGATGCAGTAAAACCATTATCAACTGTAGCACCTAAAACTGGACCAGTTAAACTTCCTGGAATGATTACACCATTTGCATCATATTGTGCTGATGCAGTTTGTGAAGTTGTCCAAGATTGTTGACCAGTCTGTACTGAAGTATTTAACTGGAATTTATTTTGGTCAATAATTTGTGAATCAACCGAACGTGTCTGATCTTGTGTATCGTCACGATTTTGACTGAATGGTTGCGTGGTATTTGCGAAAGCAGCATTAACTGTAGGAATAACCAAGTCTGCACCTGTTGTTACAGGAGCAGCAGTAAGAATCGTTGAGGTACCACCATTAACATTGAAATTACCATTAATTGCAGTATTAGTATTGATGACTGTACCACCTGAAGTATTTACATCAGATGTGATTAGAGTAGTAGGATTTGTAACCCCTTTAATCACATTAAAAGAACCCACACTTCCATCATTATTATCTACAACAATATTTACACTATCAATGTCAGTTACAGTAGTATCAGCATATGCAGCTGCTGACAAACTTACTGCAAGCGCTACAGCCGACAGTTTAAATGTATTTTGCAAATTCATATATATCTCCGTTTCTTATAAAAAGACTGGCCTACCCTAGGATCATGTAAACCAGCAAAACTTCTAATGAAGGTGTAGTTATTCGAATCTTTTACCAATTAAGATCAAACCCTCACCAACTACTAGCCAATCATATACAAAAATAAACATTCTTATCAATCAATATTTGATTTATATTTATATAAAAATTAAAAATTAAAAAAAATATTATATAAATTAACAACTTAAACAAAATAACATATAGTGAAAAACTTAAATTAATACTTTATATAAAAACCATTCTCATCTTCATCAACTTTAGAAACACATTAAATTCTAAACTTGAGATCTAATGAAAAACACGTTAATCAATTTATTTATAACCCGAATCCTGTTTAAGCCAATGATTCCATAATCTGAATGATTGGCTTATTTCGATGGATTAATTGGTATGCACATACCGAAGCATAAATCCCACTTAAAAAGCCCGAAATACTACGAGCTTTACTTGTTACTAAATTGTATTGTCCTTTCAATAGGCTGAATAACGTTTCTATTTTATTGCGCTGTTTTAAGTGATATTCATCAGATTTTGGTAGTTGAACAGACTTCATATTCTTTCGATGATAGGTAATAAAATCAATACCTTGATCTCTTAATCTGCTTTTTAATTCTTGGCTGATATAGCCACGATCTCCATAGAGCTTCGCTTGTAAACCTGTAACTAACTGCTCAACCATTTTAATATCAGCAATATGCCCATTGGATAATGCTGAGCTAACGATCTCGCCAAATTGATTCATCACGATATGTAATTTACAGCCATAAAACCACCCCATCGAGCTTTTACCGCGAGATGCAATCCTGACTAATGATTTATGGCGTTGGATGCGTTGATTTTTACAGACCGGTAGAGTCGTTGAGTCAATCCATAAATATTGTTTGTATTGACCTTTCATCAGAGCGATATGTAGAGCGTGTAGTGTCAATTGATGCATATTAATCAAGTAAATCATACGTTGGTAACAGGGCAAGCTTTTAAATAAATGACATTTATCCTGCTTCAACCATGAGAAGAATGCTTTGAAATTGTTGAAGTGAGAACACTTATACCAAATGGCGATAAAAGTGATTTCTGAGATACTCAGTTGAGCAGTTCGGATTCTTAAACAGTGATGGCTTTGCTTGAGGAATTTCCAGTAAGTTGCTTCAAATTTAAGAAAGAAATCATCAATTACACAGAATAATTCGGTACTATTGAACATAAGGACTAGAGTTGTGAGTTTGGTGTGGTAACTCAACTGATGGCTCTAGTCCTCTTATTTTTCAAGTCAATTTCTTATCCGTGATTCGGGTTATTTATAATTTTTTAAAATTAATCTTCACGAATCAGACATCAAAAGAAATTTTTAGATACAAATTAAAAAATCAAGATCTTTTTAGATATTGATATTGGTTTACTATTATGAATTAAAAAACTACAATTAAAAAAACTATTGACCATTTAAAAAGTGTAAAATACTTATATCTTTGAGGTTTATTTTGGACTATGAGCAATCAACAAGAAAAAAAGCTTTTTGCTGAACGACTAACTAACGCTTTGATGGAAGCAAAGCACCCGATTAGTCCAACTTATTTATCGAACGAATTTAATCATCGTTATGATGGGCAGCCTATTAGTGTCCAGTCAGCTAATAACTGGTTATTAGGAAAGGCGATACCGAATCAAGATAAACTGGCCATTCTTGCAATATGGTTAAATGTTTCTAACCAATGGCTACGTTTTGGCGATAGTGATCAAGCGCCTCCATTATTAAATCAGAATGATTCCGATTCAATTGATCTGGATTTTTATTTTAAATTTAGACGATTAAATAATTCACAAAAAAAATTAATTACTTCACTGATTGAAGAAATTTTAGGATAACCTGTTACGAAGCAACTTCATAAAGTGTTGCTTCTCTTTTTTATACATATCTAGTATTTGTTCGTACTCTCTTATCTTCCTATATAAACTCTTAAGCTCATTTTTCTTAATGACTACTGAATCAGCATGATCGTAGCAAGCTTCAATACAATTCTTGTTTATTTTTTTCATGACCAAAACAGTAAATTAAGATTTGATCAAATCATAAACCATTTTTTTAAAAAAAATCAACAAAAAAACTACACAATTATACTTTTGTATATAAAAACAATAACTATTTCTCATAACTAAATATCTATTTAATCAATATTTTAATTTTATCAAAAACTTTGAAATTTATTTTTCACGACTTTTTTCATACCAAAAAAATCCCCGCTTAATGCGGGGATTTTTTATGGTATGAAACCTGTATGAATTACATCATGCTTCACAACCATGTCCGCACGTATAACCTTGCATTACTACGATACTTAACCAATTGTTTTTAATAATGTTCCGGAATTACCATGCGTCACCTTAGTACACGTGACATTACTAAAATCTGTGAGTAACCTTGTGAGTAACGAAATCAATTATAAGGCCTTACTCACATCCATATGTTAAATGATCTTAAAATCAAGCAATTAAAAGCCAAAGATAAAATGTATCGTGTTGCAGATCATGCGGGGCTATGCCTTGAAGTAAGAACTACAGGGAGTAAATTTTGGCGCTACCGTTATCGATACCTAAACATTCCTAAAATGTTAACTATAGGTCCCTACCCTGAGATCAGTTTGTCATACGCACGTGATAAGACAAGGGAATATCGTGGGATGCTTGCTAAAAATCTCGACCCTGTAACAGAGCAAAAGAAAGCGCTTGATTCCGCAATGGATGCAATACAGCATACTTTTAAAAGTATCTCGAATGAATATTTAGAAAAGTACAAGGACACTCACTCACAAGAATGGTATGAAAACAGGCTGAGATACTTTAAAAAAGATATCAACCCCGTCATTGGCAATAAGCCAATCAAAGAAGTGAATTCAAATGATATTCGAGTGATTTTGGATAATACCATTACACGAATTCGCAAAAGCAAAAGAGGTACTGGTGAAGTTAAAGCAATCTATGTAAGACAAATCTGCGCTGAAGTCATGCAATACGCAATTATCACACTGAAGATAATCAATGATCCTACAATCGCGCTACGCAGCTATATCAGACGTCCTCCTGTTAATCACGCTACCCCTTTAGAAGAAAAAGATAAGAAAGTGATTCTGGCTTTGATCAATCAATATGGTGGAACTACTGGCACACAGAATGCTTTAAGGACTGCCTTGTACAGTATGCTACGTACGATAGAAATACGCAGGGCTAAAAAGTCTTTTGTTAATCTAAAAGATGCGACCTTAACTATTCCTCGTGTATCAAATGCACAGATTAAGGATGGTAAAAGGAATATGAAGAAGAATAGGACGCATGTTGTACCTTTATCTACACAAATGCTAGAAATTATAAAAGAGCAGTTACAGCTTTACCCTGACAGTATTTACTTATTCCCTGGGGATGATGGCATATCAATGTTGGGGAAAAATACACTCAATGAAGCACTCGTTAACATGGGTCTAGGCCATATTACCATGCATGACTTCCGTGCAACTGCATCCACCTATTTAAACGAACAGAATTACAGTAAGGACTGGATTGAATTACAGTTAGCCCATGTAGATGGCGACATGTCCCGAGCTTCTTACAACCATGCAAGTTGGTTAAAAGATCGAAGACAGATGATGCAGCATTTAGCTGATACTATTGATCATTGGCATGAATGACATCAAAAATAATACTGTTAGATTAAATCACCCATGACATCTAACAGTCTTTGGTTTTTATGACGTTCGATGAGCCTTGCCTTCATCCCTAAGGAAATAGGCGTTTCAACATCCAAAATGGGATGATCTCCAATAAAGAGCATTTCTGGAAAATCACAGCCAAAATGTGCCTGAATCACCTTATAAATTTGATGTTCAGGCTTTATGGCTCCAACCTCATAACTAAATACAACAGCATCAAAAAAATCAGGGAGTAGTTTTCTAAGTTGTTCACCATAAGGCATCGCCAAGTTGGAACAAAGCGCAATTTTAAAACCTCTTTCTTTTAAAATTTGCAGCGTAGGCACTGTATCTTCATACAGTTGAATTGTGCTTAATTCAAGCTGAAGATCATTGTTGATCTCCCTCAAAAGTTGCCCTGGTAGTTCTACTCCGAACTTCATCGCTAATTGTGCAACATCAACAGGATTTGACATGATGATCTTTGCATCTTGTGCACTTGGTTTTCTACCATTAGCTTTTAGCCACTTCATCAACTTACGATATGGGGATCGACTCTCACTAATTTTGATAAGTGTACCGAAAGCATCAAAAACAATAACTTTAGGAAAGTAGTTCATAATTCTAACTATGGATAAAGGCTTTACAGAGATTTTAGCTTAGTAAAGACTAAGAAAATTTGTGCATTCTACTCAAGTTACATTGAATAGTTATTTATTCAAATTAGCAGATTCACAGCTAGGATTGGATTACAGTTAGCCCATGGCATAGTGGTATGTCAGGTGCTTCTTACAATCATGCACGCTGGTTAAAAGATCGAAGAGAACTGATGCAGTATTTAGCTAATGTGAATGATAGTTGGTAAATACTTGTTTTTTCTCACTTAGAAACTGATATATACTCTCGCCCTAATATATTAATTTGAAAGTTAAAAGAATATTGTAACTGAGCACTTAATATCGCTATCAGAATATATCAATGAGTAATCTTAAATTAGGCATATGAACTAATGAGTACCCAATCAAAAGAAGATTCAACGCCAGGACAGAACCAACTACAAAAGACTTTTATCGCAATGGTATTTGCTTTTGTAATCTCATTTCATGCTCAAACCATTACTGAATTTTTAGCAGTTCTAACAAACAATTGGACTTCTTTTCCCATAGGGTCCGGAATTAATCTTGATTTTCTAGCTGTTGCTGCACAAATTTTCCTTGCCTTGCTTATGATATCAATAAGTTGGATTATGTGGTCAAAATCGCAAGCTCAAGCTCATCTAAATGATATTAATCAGATATTTACAGTTAAATTCTTCACATTTATTTTAGAGATTCTTTTAGTCACACTCTATTATGGGCTAGCAAAATCGCTTGAAGTAGATTTTTCTGAATTCAATAAAACTAAAGAAACATCAAAATACATAACGACTGTTTCACCCTTACCTGAAATATTCATTATGAGTTTGATTTTCATAATTTTTCTTATTTGGGATATCACTACAGATATTATTAATAGTCCAAGCGAATATAAAAGTTCAGATTGCTTTGATAGTTTTATAGACCAGTTATGCGGTTACTTTGTTTACTGTTCTGTATCAACTATATGCCTAATAGCCTCTATTTTTCTGCTTGTAATTATTCCACAAAATCCAACCGCATTAACTACAATACTTGCTGATCTTGCACTAATATGTATTCTATTGTTTTTCTATCAAGCAAAAGTTTATGAATATTATGGGCTTAAGATATTTCCTTGGCAAGCAACCAGAAAAAATACAAAACGAGCCGATCCTCCAACCAAATGGGAAAAGTGTAGGGTTATACTGTTGAGTATCACATATTTAGTTTTCGCGCTAATGGTAGGTTTATGTATCCTTCAATAATTGCTCTAGTAGGTCATATCCGCTCAGGAAAATCGTCTATCGCTGAATATTTATGTCATAAATATGACTATTCACTTGCATCAAACTCTGATTTGCTAAGAGAAATAGCCAAAAATCTAGGAATGGAGCAGAATCGTGAAAATCTAAAAAAACTAGGGGATTCTATCTTCTCTGTACTAGGTAATGATACCTTAGCTAGATTCCGGTTGAGTCAACCTCAGAAATTTCCCATCATTGTAGATGGTATTCGTTATAAAGAAGAAATAGAACTTTATTCACAATTAACCTCATTTAAACTAATAGGTGTTCAAGCTTCAGATGATTTAAGACTAGCAAGATTAAATCACCTTGCTAACCAAGGAAAAGACTCTACATTATCAAAATCAGATTTTGATAAATTACAATATGCAAGAAGCGAACTTCAAATTAATGAGTTACTGGGATTAGCAGATATAATAATTTGTAATGAGAGAACTAAGAGTGAACTGTATCTAGAAATTGATAAACTAATGAAATTATGGCGGGACTCTACCTTATAAATCCTGTCTTTGTAGTAGATCTAAAAGTACAGTTTTATTCTTTTCTATCACTATCCCATCTTTAGATGCAAAGAAATAATGATGGTCTCTGCAGGTATTTTGAGGATCTACAATAAATTCCACTTTAAAACCAACATTTTCAAAATCCTGTTTTAACTTTTCCCGAGATGCAGCATTCCGATTATATACGTTCGCTAAAAAAATGCCGTCTTCTTTCATATGTTCATAAATTTGAGAAATTTGATGTTCATAGAATTTAAAATGAAGTACAAAAAGAGCTATCACAACATCTAAACTATCATCCGGAAGATTAGTACTCGCATCAAAATGATATAAACCTGAATATTTATTATCTGCATCACTTCCTATATATTTTATTTGGTGACTACTCACTTCACTCTCTGAAAGAATTGGATTAGTTCCAGCACCAATTTCTAAAATTGTTTTTCCTTCATTACTTTTCAAAAATCTATTAAAAAGTTGCTTAATTTTTTTATTAGCCCCCCCAAAACACCTAGGTTCATCTGCCCGTGCTTGACAAAGTCCTGATACCTGTTCAGGGCTTAACTCCTCTGCAGGTAATTCTATATAAAAGAAGTCCATTATTTGATAATAATATTTACCATCTATTTCAATAGAAGAATCTCCCCCACGCTCTGCTACCCGGTATACTCCTTCACATATCTTCTGAGCTGACATTAGATTAACTATCCCCAATAAACTATTTCTTTGAAAAGAATAAAATATCTTCTGTTCGTACTTTTGCCATCAACCGGCGTTTACTTGATCTAATATTCCTATTAGTCTTTGTCTCTAGAATAAAACCATTCTTGGTCGCAAGTTCTACTAATTTATCAATTGTGCCTGTACGTGCCGATGATTCGCCAACCACTAGACTCATAAAGTGTTTAGATTTGATTACTCGATAACATTCTGAAAAACAAGCATCCATAAACTCCATATACTGTGCATGACTAGTCGTTTTGTACCTCTGAGCTCTAGCTCCCATCTCAGTTGCACGCAATGCTTTAAAATCACGAAATCCAAGTTTATCTTCTGCAAGTTTATCTAAATCAAACCATAAATAACTTAGTCTCTGAGATTTCACATAATCTGCAACACCATAATAAGGTGGTGATGTAATAATAGCATCCACACTATCTGAATTTATTTCTTTCAAATGGTCTAAACAACTACCATTAAAGAGCTGAGACCTTTCTCTTAAAGTAGTTCGATTAACTCCATCTGTATGATAAGAGCATTCTGTAAATGTAAATTCAGAATCCTCTATAAATGTTCTGACAGCATTAATAAAAATGAGGTTTGCATCTTTGTATACAATTTCATTTGGTTTAGGTTTTACATTATCGCAAACCCATCCCCAATGTTTCCCCTGTGACGAACACGTTTTTAAAATAGATGAAAAAATAGCAAGCAGGACTCTTTGAATCAATCGCTCATCTATACTTAAAATCAAATTAAGAATGTAGTTGAGTTCATTTAACGTTTTTAAATCATACCAAAATGCTAATTCATCATGATTTGGATGTTTTTCTACCTTTTCATTTAAGACATAAAGAGGATTTGTCTTAAAAATTATATTTTCTAATTGTAACTTTAAATCATCAAGATCAGGATATTTTATCTTGGCCTCAGTAATCAAAATAGCTATAGGATTAGTATCGATACCAATAAACTTGCGATTTAAACGGATCGCCTCGCCACCAGTAGTTCCAGAACCACAAAATGGATCCAGAATTGTATCTCCAGGTTTAGAAACTTTAGAAATTATAGTTCCTGGTATTGCTGAAATATAAGTTGCGGGATACCAATGAAAAGAATGTAAACCCGAATTAGACAAATTTGGGAAACACCAATCAATAGATTCAAGCTCATTAATTAAAGAAGATTTAGTCAAAGACAAATTCATTATTTCCACTAGTTAAGAAAGATCCCGAATATGTTTCAGGGAAGTCAGTTCTAAAATATGATACGTCGAACAAATCTCTAAAATGAGAAATTACAGCTTCTCTCCAATGGACCTTATTTGTACCATTTGGCCACTGCGGATTACGCCCAGTCTTCTTGACATATGCAATCATACAGCTAGTTGAATTGTAACCTAAAGTACACTCCTCACCATTAGTTTTCATTAATTTTATTTCTCTAGAAATTAACCCTTTCTCATTCCATACAAAATAACCGTAGTCGTCATTTTTGTATTCAGGTAAATTTTCAGTCAAACTTTTAACTATCTCTAAGTTATTAAGTTTTTTATTGGACTTAAAATCTTTAAACCAAATATAGTCTACTAAACTGTATTCACAACCTGTAATTAGCTGCATCGCTAAAGGTCTAATAGATGGTTCTCTTCTAAGTTTTTCTTCAAACTCTTGCTCATTAAGCATCCAGTTTTCTGGAGATATAATTTCTTTCTGAATCGCTAAACGCACTAAATCAGCTTGTAAAGCATTGTAGGGGATACATTCTTTATGAGCGATAATCATCGTATAGATATGCTCTCTGAACTCCAACCATTTCCTTACATGTGGTAAGGCATCATTAGAAAAGCGCATTTCTTGTAATTCATTAAGGGTTATCGAATTAACTAAACGATTAAAATTTTCTCGAGCATTATCCCACCCTAGCATGGCTGCCATTCTATGAACATTATCAATATTATCTAGATCAATATCTGCTGATATAGGAGTTTTAGTTCCATCAGAGGGTCTAATAAGTGACATGACATGATCCACATTAGTTTGATGTTTTTCTAATATTTTTAGTACTTCTGGTGCTTTTCCTTCAAAAATTTCAGTATTTCCAAAATCCCCTTCTTTTCCACGTACCAATTCTTCAACACGGCGTTCATGACTAAAAGAAGAAGTAGCCTTCAATTCAGATTCAACTAAATGCCCATAAGGGGGAATTGCTGCATCATGCATAATAGCAGCTGCTAGCAGAACCTTAGAATTCCGATCATCTAGTAAAGATTTTTTTGATAATTTAAATGCTAAGTTAGCTACCCCAATAGAATGAGGAAGTCTTCTAGATCTACCTAATTCTTGAATCAAAGGCACATCAAAATTCATTTGTCTCATATTTCTAAGACGATTTATTTCTGTACTATTAAGAAGATCACGCAATAATTTTGTAGACTCATCAAAGTCTGGAAATTCAATAAGACCATGCAAAATATCATGAAATTCCATATAAACTCATCTTCTCAATAATCTGATGGTAAAGAGATAGTCTCATATTTAAATCTAGTTTCCAATCATAGTCTTTGGTAATTATTCATCTTATTTAACTAGGACAATTTAAAATAAAATCAGAATTTATAGTACAAATTCAATTTAACGTTTTTCAAATTTGAGTATGTCAGCAACACCGACATCTAAAGCCAAACAAATCTTATCAATCGTCTCAAAATCTATACGAACGGACTCGTCATTATACAGCTTATAAAGCGTACTTTTATTAATACCCGTCTCTTTTACAAGATCTGTAACACGCAGTTTTCGTTCAGCTAACAACACAGCTAAGTTTGACTTAATCATATTTTTTCCTATTTAAATAGTAAAAAATACTTGAAATGACGTAAAAATATGATAATTTACGTTTAAGGAATAAATTTTCCTACTTTCCTAGTACTTTTTATGAGGTTGATTATGCCATAGCTGCAAATAATTCCCCATACATTTTACGAAGAACAAAGAATTCAGGCCTGTCTAAACAACTTATACCTCTCTCGCCAAAGTGAAACATAAGTGTGCAAACAAGCCTGAGATACCACCAAGACGTAAATCATGAGGTACTTACCAATGATAAAGAAAATAACATCTAAACGAAATCCCTATTTCCTTGCACTGCTTAATTTAGGTTGTCAGGAGATTCACTATGTTGGATAAATCAGTTTTCGACGGCGTCGTTGTATGTGAAGCTGCCGATGTGATGGCAACTCATATTATTCATGAGTTTGAAATCCCTCGTTTAGATCGTTTAGCTACTAAGCTCAAAGTAAATAGCTGCTTCAATGATCATCAAGCCCTTCGTCTTTGGGCTGATCGTTTATGTGAAAACTATCCCACTACCAATGATTTCAGCGTATACGACTTAGAAGATCTCATACAAACGGCTCGTACACTTTTTTTAAAAATATTTTCTTAATTCTCTTCTGGGGCATGTTTGAAATGCCCCTACCTTTTGTAGGTTCAAAATGAATACTGACGCAACAATTTGGATGCCACTCTACATTGGTGATCTTCAAGCAAAATTTACTCGCCTTTCGAGCGAGCAAGTCGGTGCTACCCTTTTTCTCATGATGGACTTTTGGAAGAATGGTCCTATACCAAGCGAACCCAACATTCTAATGAGTGTGACTAAATTAACGAGTCCCAAAACAAAGAGTCTACTGATTACATTAAAAACCTTGAACCTTTTTGAGGAAGTAAATGGTTTCATACAATCTAGCTACATCACTACCTTAAAAGAACAAGCCATTCTGAATCAAAAGATGAAATCTGAACGTGGGAAAATAGCAGCACAAGCTCGTTGGAATAAAAGCTCAAGTAATGCTGATGCATCAGATTCGGAGTGCTCTAGCAATGCACAAGCATTACTTAAAGAATGCCCTTCACCTTCACCTTCACCTTCATCTTCATCTTCATCTTCGTCTCAAAGGAAGGATGATAAAAATGAAGCAAAACCGATTAATCGAAAATGGATTTAGGAGTAGATGATGAATATAGGAATTGATCTTTTAAAAACTCCTAAGGATATTTTAAGCACCCTCTGTACAAAACATGGCTATCCATTAATAAAAATAGGTAGTCATCAATTGTGCAAAGTCTGTGCGAAAGAAAATCTTGAACAAACGAATAGAGAACACAAGGAAGAGTTACAGCAAAAGCTGTTACAACACCGTATTCATAGCTCAGGGCTAAATCAACGTTACTTGGAATGTGGTTTTTCTAATTATAGTGCTAGTACTACTGAACAGCAGCAAGTTGTCGAATGCTGTCAGAATTTCACACAGCAATTATTAAACGGTTCGAAATCCAACCTTATCCTTTATGGCACGCCAGGTACTGGAAAAACCCATCTAGGATCAGCGATTATTCGCAATGTTATCTATAAAACCAAAATGTCATCTCGTTATATAACAAGTGCTCAGATAGCAAAAACCATTATGAATTCATGGAGTATTGAAGACCAATCTGAAGAGCAATGGATTCAATTTTTTGCTGATTTTGATTTACTAGTCTTAGATGAATATGGGCTACATGATCGTCATTCATCTCGTTTAGAACTTGTTCATAAAGTGCTATACAAACGCTATGACATGATGAAGCCAACTATGATTATTTCTAATTTTATCCTTGATGCGCTTAAGACTGATTTAGGTATGAGGCTTTGGTCAAGATTACATGAAAATCAATTAACCACAGTGCCTTGTTATTGGTCTGACTACAGAATGAAGTAGTAAAAAAAGCCTTGGTACTGCCAAGGCTTTTTAATAATGGTCTAAAGTTTTACATTTCAAAACTTGAATGAGTTATTCGATTTAGAGATCGGTTGTTTACGTTACTGTTTAGGATCAGCTGATATCAAACCACTTTCTTAAATAATTAAACTAATGATGTAACGATTATTGCCTACATCGACAACCGCATAAGCCATAAATAAAGCGATTAAAAGACTCAATAGTCCAATCACTATCGCCCCACCCAACATATATGTCGCTTTTTGCGTATCTATCTTTTCCGTGATCAGCATTTCTATACTGCTCTCTATCGACTTGCTTTGGTTGGCGATCGCTTGCTGTATTTGGGCTTGTATAGTCTTTTGTAAACTGGGTTGGTCTATCGAGATATTCTGCAATTGGTTGTTTATTTTGGTCTGTATCTCTTGAATTGATATTGAAAATGAATCTACCGTGTTCTAAAAATTTAATATGCACTTTCATCCTTCTCCGCTAACACGATTGAAGGTTGTACTTGATCAACATTTAAAGCCTCAAATTGCTTTCTAAGCCTGTTTGAACGTTGTCTACTGATTTTTGGTAGGGTTGGAAATATTTGTTCTAGCTCATTTTGGATATTTTTTAAGACCAATAACACATGAAAAATATCAAGCTTACGCTGATCTCGTGGATCCGCATTTTTAATGATATTTAAAGCACGTGCTATCTGGTTCAGGTTATTCCCAATTTTAGATAACGCGAGTAATAAAGCAGGATCAATGATTTGATAAAGTTTAACGACTTCAACTTCAGTTTTAATTTTGAGTCTCGGCTCCTTCTCCTCTTCAATCATCCCTCGAACTGTAACAGCATCATGCATCACTTCACGTTGAATCAAAGAATGAATAAAGTCAGTAAAGTTAGTACGTTCTTTTTCAATGTGCAGATCCAACTGCTCTAGCTGAAATGGAGTAAGTCTAAAATTTTTGGTTTTACTTCTCATATATAATCACGCTAACTGTTCTTTGCTTTTCTGCTTTTAAGTCAACGAAGTTGACTTGCCCATCTGTGATGGGCTGGGAGGTCTTAGGAGGGTTTCCCTCCTAACAAGCCCTGTACATAAAAATTCGAAGAATTTTGTATGTACAGGTAGGCTTGCTTATTCCCATCACGGATTTTTATGACATTAGCAAAGAACAAAAAAGCGGGTTGGTTTCTGTGGTGATTTTGAGTTTTTTAGCTATTTTTTAAAAATGGTAATCCAATTAAAAAATCCCATTTAACCAAATGGGATTTTTATTAACTTTGAAACCTGTTTAAAGATTAAATTTTCTCAAATAGTTCATTTGCAATTTTTCTTGCTAAAGCATCTTGAGCTTCTGGCAAATCAGGTAAGTTAATGACATATTGAATTGCTTCACGACCTGCAACTTCCATAGGTCCATAGTCATCATATGCTTCGCCTGTATAGGCATTGTAAGCTCGTAAATCATCTTGCGTAAAATCAACATCACATAACTGAGCTAGATAAATATATAGCCATGCTTCACCAGTATTCTTAAATAGTCTTTGGTAAAGGAAGTGTTCAATTGCCTCTGTGTCACCTTGATTGCATAGATACAACATCTGCTGATAGACCTCATCCTCATCTGCATCAAAATTTATTTCCGCAATACTTAATGGACAATTTTTGATATACGATTCGTAAAATTCAGCTTGTTTTATATATTCGTCATATTTTTCTTTATTCTTTGTAGTTTCCTCAGATTTTATATATTTTTGTTTGTCATTATCCCAACGACTACCGAAATTCGAACCATTTCGACCATAAGGCGCAATTTGATTCGCTAGGTAACGATAATATCCAGCAACCAATGCATAGGCATCAAGATTCTTACGATCTTTTGCATAAGACAATATAGTCTCAAGATGCTCTCCTATTGTATTGAACTCAAATTCCTCATCTTCAAAATACCCATAGTCAGACTCTTCCCCAAATTCAAATGTATTCAGTAATCCGTTATCAAAGCAAACATGACTCAAACTTTCTCGCATCACTCTAAAATTTGTAACTTCTATATTTAGATATAAAAGCTCCTGATAGACAGTTTTAGCGATCGAAAAGTGAATCTCTTCTGGAAGATCTAATTTCGATAAAATTTGCAAACGAGTGATAAGATTTTTGATTTGATCTAGTAATTGACGACCTTCATAGTCATCCCAATGTAGATCATCTTCATCATAATTCGAATAGTCTGATTCAGGTGGGTTTTTAAATATTTCTAAGCTTAATGCGTTGACGAGATCATGCTGATAATATTCTTCAGAATCATCATATTGAACTTGGATAATTAGATTTTGACTTACAAATGCATTGTACGTTTTATAGCCTTGATTTAAAGCGATTAATTCATAAATATGCGAACGACTAATCTTTACAGAATGCTGTTCCTGAATTTTTTTTGATAATTTAAATGCGAAATCTTGAATAGACATAATTTTCTCTACAGCCAACTCTAAATTCTTTTGTTCAAAGAATTTCTTGGTGTCATATGACTTATAGCAACGCATGTTTAAATGCTAAGAACCAAACGAGTTGATGCTTAAGAAAATTAAAATATAGATGTGGTTTGTAAAATTAAACCAATAAAACTCAACCCCTTTTCTACTCATGCGTAAGTACGGTAGGCGACCTTGTTTTTAATCTAACATTTTTTTTGAAAATTACAATCATATAAATCAAAATAGATGTTCTTTGAAATATAAAAAATTATTTATCAAATCAGTTATCCTAACTCACACAACTATTCACCAACCCAAGTCATCATCTGTTGGTAGATTTTGATCAGTTTTACGACTTGCTCTTTGTCGAATCTTGCCTCGTAATTTCCATAGCTGAATTGGTGAAATTAGCTGTTCTGGTAAAAATAAATCTAAATGATCAACTAGGTCTAATGTAATCAAAATCGCGATCAAGTTTTCTAATGTGACCTGTCCCGCTTCTGCATTCATCACAACTTTTCTAGAGACTCCTGTGTGTTGAGCTACCTCCAGTTGTGTCAGATTTAAGTTGAGTCTAGCTCTTTGTAACCTTTGCCCTAACTCAATAGCAAGAGCATGCGCTGTCTTAGAATGATGCCGTGTCATGTAAAGTCACCTAGATGGTACTTAGATCGCTGAAATACCAATTAAAGTTCAATTTAAGGCACTTTAGAACATAGCTTATTTGAGCTATTTGATACCATATTTTTCATAAAATTTGACTACTAAATTTTAGTCCTACTTTTCATTTCACTTAGCATTTGTACACCTCATGAGCCGACTCTTAGAAATATTTGGCTCAAAGAACCTAAATAACGAATCGCAACAATAGATTTAAACTTCATACTAAATTTAGAAGTTAACCATTTTTTTGAAGTTTCAAACAAAATTAATTTTTAAAAATTCAACCCTGCTATTTTAGTCTAGACAACATATTTTCAAATGTGATGAACATCTAAAGAAATTATGTGCGCTAAAAATTTATAAACTATGTAGCTATAGGATTAAAAATGTTTAATGTAGTACAAAAATTTTGGGGTTACTTACCCTCTTCTCTCAAACAAAGTTTTTTATCTTTTAATGCTGAATAAGGTTGGGAGAATAATATGGGAATCACTATAGATCTCACCAATACAGAACGACGAGTTTCTACAGCAGAATTTGCTTTGCGTATGAATATCAGTGAGAAAGAACTCTATCAACGTATTAAAGATGGGCGTATACAAGCACCTATCAAGGATGGTCGTAAAAATTTTTGGCTAAATAGTTATGTACTTGCATGTATCACTAGCACGGAAATGTATATTGATACCCTTTAAGAGCAATAAAATAAAAAAGGTCGCTAAAAATAGCGACCTTTTTTTACAACAAAATATTTTGTGAGTAACACTGTGAGTAACTTATAAGAATACAATAAATAAATCTATAAATTACAAAGAATTACCAACAGCATAGGCAGATTACATCATACCGCCCATACCACCCATGCCGCCCATATCAGGCATAGCAGCTTTGTCTTCAGGAATATCAGTGATCATGCACTCAGTTGTAAGCATCAATGCTGCAACAGAAGCAGCATGCTCAAGTGCCGAACGCGTTACTTTTGCAGGGTCAAGAATACCCATTTCAAGCATATCGCCATATTCGCCAGTTGCAGCATTATAACCGAAGTTACCTTCGCCATTTTTCACCGCGTTGATCACAACTGAAGGCTCATCGCCCGCATTCGCTACGATTTGACGAAGTGGCGCTTCAATCGCACGACGTAAAATGTTGATACCTACATTTTGGTCATCGTTTGCACCAGTTACACCATTAAGTGCAGAAGCTGCACGTACAAGCGCAACACCACCACCGGCAACTACACCTTCTTCAACTGCAGCACGAGTTGCATGAAGTGCATCATCCACACGGTCTTTCTTCTCTTTCATTTCAACTTCAGTTGCAGCACCGATTTTGATCACTGCCACACCGCCTGCCAATTTAGCAACGCGTTCTTGAAGTTTTTCTTTATCGTATTCAGAGGTAGATTCTTCAATTTGCGCACGGATTTGTTGAACGCGATCAGCAATTTGAGCTGCATCACCTGCACCATCAACAAGAACTGTATTCTCTTTAGAAACAGTAACTTTATGAGCTGTACCTAGGTCTTGAAGTGTCGCTTGTTCTAAAGACATGCCTACTTCTTCAGAAATCACAGTACCACCAGTCAAGATTGCGATGTCTTGAAGCATTGCTTTACGACGGTCACCGAAACCAGGTGCTTTAACCGCACACACTTTGATGATGCCGCGCATGTTGTTCACTACAAGCGTAGCCAGTGCTTCGCCTTCAACATCTTCAGCGATGATAAGAAGCGGTTTACCTGTTTTAGCCACTGCTTCAAGCACAGTAATCAATTCACGGATATTGCTGATTTTTTTATCAACAAGCAAAATGAACGGATTTTCAAGTTCAGCCGTTAAAGTATCTTGTTTGTTTGCAAAGTACGGGCTGATATAACCACGGTCAAACTGCATACCTTCAACAACGTCCAAAGCATCTTCAAAGCCTGAACCTTCTTCTACAGTAATGACACCTTCTTTACCCACACGTTCCATTGCTTGCGCAATCAGTTTAC
Source organism: Acinetobacter sp. NS-4 (assembly GCF_037402435.1). Taxonomy (NCBI): domain Bacteria; kingdom Pseudomonadati; phylum Pseudomonadota; class Gammaproteobacteria; order Moraxellales; family Moraxellaceae; genus Acinetobacter; species Acinetobacter sp. NS-4. The sequence goes on from NZ_JBBEUE010000002.1 coordinate 90,085, forward strand.
CTACAGTGGTATCAGAGTTTGCAGAGATTGAACCGACTTGTTCAATCGCTTTAGTATCAGAAGCAGGTTTAGCAGTGGCTTTAATGTTTTCAACTACAGCACGAACCGCAAGGTCGATACCACGTTTCAAGTCCATTGGGTTCATACCCGCAGTTACTGACTTGATCCCTTCATTCAAGATGGCTTGCGCAAGTACAGTTGCAGTTGTTGTACCATCACCTGCGATATCATTGGTTTTTGAAGATACTTCACGAACCAGTTGAGCACCCATGTTCTCAAATTTGTCTGCCAGTGAAATTTCTTTCGCAACCGTTACACCATCTTTAGTAATGTGGGGTGCACCGAAAGAACGGTCGATCACAACATTACGGCCTTTAGGACCTAAAGTTACTTTTACAGCATCTGCAAGTACGTTTACGCCTGCAATCATTTTGCTGCGCGCTGAATCACCAAATTTTACGTCTTTAGCTGACATGATTTACTCCAAATATTTTTAATTTTCAATAATCTGTATAAAGAATCAGGTCTGAATTTTCTGGCTCAGAATTAAGCTTCAAGCACAGCCAAAATGTCAGACTCTTTCATAATAAGAAGTTCTTCGCCTTGTACTTTTACCGTTGTACCTGCATAAGTACCGAACAATACTTTGTCGCCTACTTTAACATCTAAAGCGCGTACACCATTGTCAGTAATCTGGCCATTACCTACTGCAATAATTTCACCTTGAGCCGGTTTTTCAGCAGCAGAACCTGGAAGTAAAATACCGCCAGCAGTTTTAGTTTCTTCTTCAACACGACGAATAACTACGCGATCATGTAATGGACGAATGTTGCTCATTGGAAACTCCATCAGACTAAGTCTTTTATAGTGAAGTAATGATGACTTTGTTATTCCATCGGTCATCATCAAATAATTTCGATGACACTTTTGTGGGGATGGAAAAAAACGCTTCAAGGGGCAAGCAAAAAAAAATTGCTGTTTTTTGTATTTTTTTTATTCAAACCTGTGTGTTTCCGCATTTAATCGGCATTTTTTTCATCTAAAATAAATTCTTTACGTTGCTCATCAAAATAATAATGCTGCACATCGGCATTGGGATAAATTACATTAAAGCTGTTCGGCAAACCGCGATGTAAACGGTAAGAAATTGCTGTTCCCGCATGAATATCCAGCACGTGATGGTTCGCCCCCAAATGGTAAATCTGATTCAGGTCATACACCGCAGATTGATGAAGATGACCATGCAACAGGCCATCTAAACCACTTTGACTCCATGATTCCAGGGCCATACGTCCCAGCATTGGACAGTCCTTGATGCCATGTGGATTATTCGGGGGGGTATAAAAAGGTTGATGTGCAACAATCAGTTTGATTTTATCTGCGGGGGCAATCATTAAAGACTGGTCAATCTGTTGAATTTGTTCTAAGGAAATATGCCCACGGGTATGATAACGCCGTCTAATACTATTAACCCCAATCAAATAAAAATGCTCGGTTTCCAGCACGATTTCCATGTGGCCAAAGAAAATTTTATAGCGGGTAAAAGGACTGAATATTCGATTCCAGACATGGTACAAGGGAATATCATGATTACCAGGCACCACTAGATAAGGCAGATTTAAACTTTCCAGAAACTGTTTACAGTCATAAAACTGCTTATAACGGGCACGTTGAGTTAAATCACCACTTACAACTACAGCCTCGAGAGGTTGTTGCTGACAAAATAGACGGATAGCAGCCATACAGGCCAATTTTTCCGTACCAAAATGCAAATCAGACAGATGTAAAATCATGAGGAACCATTATTTTGAGTGCATGCTTACGCACGGAAATATGAAGCGGGGGCTGCATTTCTACAATTTCACCATCCAGTGCCAGCGTCAGTTTTTTGGCTTTGGAATGTATTTGCACATTGTCAGCAGAAAAGCTATACACATCTGGCGCATGATCAAGATTGCCCCGAATCAACTGCCATAAAATTTTAAATAAGGTACGTTTATCACTTTTCGCCACCACCACACCCACGACTTTTCCCAATTCAGCACATTCAGCAATACGTAGATTCATCTCTGCCAGTTGCAACTGATTATTGCCAAAGAAAATAAGCGGAGTTTTCACAGGATATTTTTTTCCCTCAACTTCGATTTCAAGCTTCAGTTCTTTGCGATCACGAATCAGTACATCTAATGCTGAAGTATAGGCATGTAAAGTAAAGCGACCAAAACGCCGGTTATAGAGTTCACGCCGTTGTATAAATAAAGGATATAGTCCCAAACTGGCATTGTTTAAATAGATATGATCATTGATTTGTGCCACATGTACTTCACGCACCCTACCCTGCACAATGACCTCAGCTGCTTTTAACAAATCAAGCGGAATATGCAGCAAGCGGGCGACATAATTAAAGGTTCCCAAGGGTAAAATTCCTATCGGAATCTCGGTAGTCATCAATTTGGTTGCCACTGTATTTAAAGTGCCGTCTCCCCCCGCGGCTACCACAATGCCAATTTCTTCAGCCTGTTGATGGCGTAGAATAATTTTATCCATCAAACTGTTAAAATCTGCCTCAGCACTGATTTCGAAAGTCTGAATTTCATAGCCATAAGTGGTTAAATTTGTCATAAGTTGTTCATAGATTTCATCTTTATTGGCTGCATGAAATCCTGATTTTTCATTATAGATAATCGACAAAGGCTTTACAGAGACTGACATTTTCTATACTTTTTTGAAGTAATTGCTCTAATTTTGTCCAAATTATCAACAATTGAAAGCATCTTTATGTAAAATTCGAATTACTAGCATTTATTAAATCAATAATGATTCTTATCTAAATACCATCAATAACATATTGTTTATAAAAATAATAAATTAAATAAATATTGTCCATAAAATTAATAAATGTATTAATTAATAAACATATTTAACTTTAAGTGTTTGTTTTTTATCAATTAAAAATATACATATATAATATTCCAATCTATTTCAATCACTTCTTAAGTCTTATTTTTTTTACGATTTTGTGCTTTAATACAGCCACTTTTTTTTATATTTTCCTCCAAGCGATGTACCCCATTGTTTGGATTGTACTTTGTACATTTAAATCGTACATATTTGATATAGGCATCACCATGACCCAAGTGAACGCACCAGAATTCGTTCGTAACCCTAAGCTTATTGCATGGGTGGAAGAGATTGCTAAATTAACAAAACCGGCAAAAATTGAATGGTGTGACGGTAGCGCAGAAGAATATCAACGTCTTATTGACTTGATGATCGCTAACGGCACTATGCAAGCGCTTAACCAAGAAAAACATCCTGGTTCTTACTTGGCAAACTCTGATCCTTCTGACGTTGCTCGTGTTGAAGGTCGCACATTTATCTGTTCAGAAAAACAAGAAGATGCAGGTGCGACAAACAACTGGGAAGCTCCAGCTGAAATGCGTACTCGCCTTAACGGTTTATTCGACGGTTCAATGAAAGGCCGTACTTTGTACGTGGTTCCTTTCTCTATGGGTCCTTTAGGTTCTCATATTGCACATATCGGTATCGAATTAACAGATTCTCCTTACGTAGCTGTAAGCATGTCTAAAATGGCTCGTATGGGTAAAGCTGTTTATGACGTTCTTGGCACTGATGGCGAATTTGTTCCATGTGTACACACTGTGGGTGCACCATTGGAAGAAGGTCAAAAAGACGTTGCTTGGCCATGCAACCCAGAAAAATACATCGTTCATTATCCAGAAACCCGTGAAATCTGGTCATTCGGTTCTGGTTACGGCGGTAACGCATTGCTTGGTAAAAAATGCCTGGCTTTACGTATTGCGTCTTCTATGGGCCGTCAACAAGGCTGGTTAGCTGAACACATGCTGATCCTTGGCGTGACCAACCCACGTGGCGAAAAACATTACATCGCAGCTGCATTCCCATCTGCTTGTGGTAAAACAAACTTTGCAATGTTGATTCCACCAGCTGGCTACGAAGGCTGGAAAATTGAAACTGTAGGTGACGATATTGCCTGGATCAAACCAGGTGAAGACGGTCGCTTATATGCCATCAACCCAGAAGCTGGTTTCTTCGGTGTAGCGCCTGGTACAAATACCAAGACTAACCCGAACTGTATGGCTACATTAGCGAAAGATGTTATCTATACTAACGTTGCTGTGACTGACAACGGTGAAGTTTGGTGGGAAGGTCTGACTAAAGAAGCGCCTGCGAACCTGACTAACTGGAAGGGTCAACCACATGTTGCTGGTGAAAAAGCTGCGCATCCAAATGCTCGCTTCACCGTTGCTGCAGGTCAATGTCCTTCTATTGATGCTGACTGGGAAAATCCAGCAGGTGTTCCAATCTCTGCGTTCATCTTCGGTGGTCGCCGTGCGGACACAGTGCCTCTTATTTCAGAAGCATTTGACTGGGTTGATGGTGTTTATAAAGCTGCAACCATGGGCTCTGAAACCACCGCAGCTGCAGTTGGTCAACAAGGTGTTGTACGTCGCGATCCGTTTGCGATGCTTCCATTTACTGGCTACAACATGGCTGACTACTTCTCTCACTGGTTAGAAATGGGTGAGCAAGTAGGTGCGAAAGCTGCTGCTGCGGGCAACAAGCTTCCTGGTATCTACAACGTGAACTGGTTCCGTCGTGATGCTGAAGGCAACTTCGTATGGCCTGGTTTCGGTCAAAACATGCGTGTTCTTGAGTGGATCATTGACCGTTGTGAAGGTCGTGCAACTGCTATTGACACACCTATCGGCCGTGTTCCTACTTACGAACAATTGAACTGGACTGGTTCCGACTTCACTAAAGAACAATTTGACCTGGTAACTTCTCAAGACAAAGATCAATGGATCAAAGAAATTGAAAGCCACTCTGAATTGTTCAACAAACTTGGTGATCGTTTACCAGAAGCGTTGAAAAAGCGTCAAGCTGAACTTTTAGCTGCAGTTCAATCTGCTTAATCGCTAAATAAAAAAAGGCCGCATGTGCGGTCTTTTTTTCATTTTTTTAATAACAAGACTTTATAACTCAACAACAACCATAAAAGGGGAAACTTCATGTTAAAAACACTCACACTGACTGCCTGTCTGCTTAGCATGTCTACTTTGGCGATGGCCAAACCCGAGACACCTGAACAGCCTGCTCTTCACATTTGTGCAATCAAAGGTACGCCAGACTCTAGCCAGTTTCAGATCAAAAAGCGCATTAAAGTGGCTAAAGGGACTTATGGCAGCGTAGAAGAGCTGTATTCACGTTTTGCAGAACGTGCCCATCAAGTGGGTGGCAACGTGGTCATTAACTACAATGCCAGCCAGAGATTCGGTTTCTGGCCTTGGCGTATTGTACGCCCCGTGGTTTGGGGTACGGCAGTGAAATGGAATACACCGGTAAATTGTAAAGAACTCGGTGGCGTTGAAATTTAAGTACAGCACACAGCTGAAACTTGAATGAAGATAAGAACTAAAACTTGCTGCACCCAAAAGATCGCTCAGGCGGTCTTTTTTCTTGTTGAACCGCTTAAGCTGCAGTATCGCTTGATCTTGTCAGCAGCAACTTTAAAAGATATTGATCTAATTGCTGTATTTCATCAGCGCTAAATTGAAAGCCGAGTTTGGTTCTACGCCATAAAATATCTTCACTGGTTCTTGCCCATTCCTGATCGACCAGATAATCCACTTCTTTGGCAAACAAGCCATGGCCAAAATTTTCACCAAGATCATTCAGGTTTGCAATGTGATTCAAAAATCGTAAAACCCGTGAACCATAGGCGTGCGCCCAGCGCGACGCTAAGCTTAAAGGAACATTTTCAATATTTTGCATAATCTGCTGAATCAAAAATTCGACTGAAACCAGATTTTCTGCTCCCGGTAATAATGCTTTTTCAGTCCAGGGCTTGTTCATGTCGGGGAAGTTCGGGGCCAAATGCTGCATTGCCGACTCAGCCAGTTTTCTATACGTGGTGAGCTTGCCACCAAATACTGAAAGTAAAGGCACATCATCTTGCTGCTGATGGGATATCGCCAAAGTATAATCGCGGGTTATGGCTGATGGATTATCCGACTCGTCATCACACAACGACCGTACACCTGAATAGGTATGCAAAATATCTTCAGGTCCTAACTGATGCTTAAAGTGATCATTATAAACATCCAGCAAATAATCCGCTTCTGGCTGGGTAATCTTGACCTGGTCCAGATCACCTTTGTATTCATGATCTGTGGTACCAATTAAGGTGTATTGCTCCAGATAAGGAATGGCAAAAACAATTCGGTGATCATCATTTTGCAGTATGAAAGCTTTATCGCCATCATAAATTCTTGGCACAATAATGTGACTGCCTTGAATAAGACGAAGGCCATGCGGCGATTTTTGTTTTAAATTGTGTTCAATAAACTGAGTCACCCAAGGTCCGGCTGCATTAACCAAGGTTTTTGCCTGTACCTGATAACCGCCCTGCGCATTTTCCAGATGAACATTCCATAATCCCTGTTCACGGTAAGCCGCTGTACAGCGTGTTTGTGTTGCAATGTTGGCACCCAGCTCATGGGCTTGCAGGGCATTTAAAACCACCAAACGTGCATCATCTACCGCACAATCAGAGTATTCAAAACCCTGTGTCATCTCATCTTTTAAAGGACTGCTAACGGGATCAAAATGAATGTGCCGTGAACTGGCTAATTTTTGTCTTTTTCCCAGATGATCATAAAAAAATAAACCGGTCCGAATCAGCCATGCAGGACGTAAATGCGGTTGATGAGGCATGATAAAACGCAAGGGACGAATAATATGCGGTGCTTTGGCCAACAGAATTTCCCGTTCAGCTAAAGCCTCATGTACCAGACGAAATTCTTTATGTTCCAGATAACGTAAACCGCCATGAATAAGCTTACTGCTTGCAGAGGAAGTATGGCTGGCTAAATCATCTTTTTCACATAAAAACACAGACAATCCTCGTCCTGCAGCATCCACGGCAATACCTACACCATTGATACCACCACCCACCACAACAACATCATACACCGGATGATTGTTTTGCATGATTGCCTCCTCTAATCCGGTTAAAACAGCATACTTAAATTTCTTCTTGTGCTAAGCAACTTAACACCATTAAAAATGAAATGACACTTAAAAATTTCTGATCAATAGTATGTATATAAAATAACAATGGGGTTGTTATATCAAAAAATAAACTACGCCCATAAATCCTCAATCTAGCTATTTCCCTCAACTACTTCACTTTCAACCACTTAAATTTTGCACACTTTTCATACAAAACAAAAAAATCATCGGCTTATGTCTCTAACCCAATTGCTCTAATATTAAAAAACAATAACAAAATGGACTTGTAGACATGATTGAAACAAACGTTTCTCAAGTAAATTTAGATACCAAAACACGGGTCAAATCCATTCTTGGCGGTTCAGCGGGTAATCTGGTGGAATGGTATGACTGGTATGTCTATGCCGCGTTCACCTTATATTTTGCCCATGCATTCTTCCCCAAAGGCAGCCAGACAGCACAACTCCTTCAAGCTGCGGCCATTTTCGCAGTCGGCTTTTTAATGCGGCCGATTGGTGCCTGGATTATGGGGATTTACTCGGATAAAAAAGGACGAAAATCCGGTCTGACGCTTTCTGTGACCTTGATGTGTATTGGTTCTCTGATGATTGCAGTATCTCCCACCCATGATCAGATCGGGATATTTGCCCCTATTATTCTAGTTGTGGCACGCTTAATTCAAGGCCTGAGTGTGGGCGGCGAATACGGTGCCAGCGCCACTTATTTAAGTGAAATGGCTGAAAGACACCGGCGCGGTTTTTTCTCCAGTTTTCAGTATGTGACCCTGATTGCAGGTCAGTTGACAGCACTCTGCGTACTGCTGATTTTGCAGTTTGTACTCACTGAAGAACAACTGCATGACTGGGGCTGGCGTATTCCTTTCTTTATTGGTGCCTGCTTGGCCATTGTGGTGTTTTATATCCGCCGTGGGCTGTTAGAGACCCAATCTTTTAAAAATGCACAAAAAGATCCAAACCAGCCCCAATCCAGTATGTTTGCCCTCTTCAAACACTATCCCAAACAAGCCTTTACGGTGTTGTTTTTAACCGCAGGCGGTACGGTGGCCTTCTATACCTATACCACCTACCTGCAAAAATATTTAGTCAATACCTCTGGATTTAGCAAACCTGAAGCCACACAAATTACCACTTTGGCTCTTTTTATTTTCATGTGTTTACAACCTTTTGCCGGAGCTTTATCGGATAAAATTGGACGCAAACCACTGATGATTGCCTTTGGGGTCTTGGGTGTTTTATTTACCTACGTTTTATTTGATCGATTAGGCCAGACCCATGACTACTGGGCAGCCTTTTGGCTGTGTCTGGCAGGCCTGATTATTGTCACCGGTTATACTTCCATCAATGCAGTCGTCAAAGCAGAACTATTCCCGGCGCATATTCGTGCCTTGGGAGTTGCACTGCCCTATGCCCTCGCCAACACACTGTTTGGGGGTACAGCCGAATTTTTCGCACTCAGCTTTAAGGAAGCAGGACATGAGTCCTGGTTCTTTATTTATGTGACCATTTTAATTTCGATTTCATTGATAGTTTATATCTTTATGAAAGATACAAAACACCATTCAGAAATTAAAGAACACTAATCCAAAGTCATTTTTTAAAAGCCTTTCCTAGACAGAAAGGCTTTTTATTTATCTATACTTTTGAATAAAAATAAACAGTTAGTTAGTACTAAAAAGTCAAAACCAAAACACTGTATAGACTAAATTCCAATGAAGAAGCACAAACATCGGCGTATAACGTACTTGTAAAACCTTATTTCTATCTTCCACAACAAAATATATGTTTTTAAATTTTTTACCTCGAATAATTTAAAAGGATGGGGTTTGCCAACATTCTTTTGGAGAATTGTTGTGACAGATTCATCTCCTCAGGTTGCGGCTTCGCCACTTGATAGAAAAATTCATTTTAAATCTATCCTCGGCGGCTCTGCAGGTAACCTGGTTGAATGGTATAACTGGTATGTCTATGCCGCATTTACCTTGTACTTTGCTTCCCAATTTTCCCTTGAAGGCGATGACACCGTAAAACTGCTTCAACTTTTGCCATTGGTGCATTGTTAGCAGTCGTGGTGTTCTGGATTCGCGCGGACTGGTTGAAACTCAATCTTCCAAACAGGCTCAGGAACAGGCGAAAACAGGTGGTCCTAAATCGAGTGCTTTAGCATTATTTACCAAATATCCTAAACAAGCCTTTACCGTGATTATGTTGACTGCCGGCGGTACACTGGCTTTCAATACATTTACCACTTATTTGCAAAAATATCTGGTCAATACTTCTGGTTTTGAAAAAACCACAACCACTGAAATTACCACAGCAGTGATCTTTATCTTCATTCTGTTACAACCGGCTGTTGCTGCATTGTCAGATAAAATTGGCCGTAAGCCAATTATGATTACTTTTGGTATTCTGGGCGTATTGTTCACCATTCCAATTTTCAACGGTTTGGGTTCAACCACCAATCCAACCACTGCATTCATGCTTTGTATGAGTGGCATGGTGATTGTGACTGGCTATAGTGCAATTAATGCTGTAGTCAAAGCCGAATTGTTTCCGCCACATATTCGTGCCTTAGGTTGTAGCGCTTCCTTATGCCATTACCAATACCTTGTTTGGTGGTACTGCGGAACTGGTCGCTCTCAGCTTTAAAAATGCAGGTCATGAAAACTACTTTTTCTATTACATTACCTTCATGATTGGCTTGTCTTTAATTACTTATTTCTTTATGAAAGACACCAAAATGCAAGCATGATTACTGATGATTAAGTCGATTTAATCCAGTTCAATAGTCAGCTCACAAGCTTTCCAGATGGTCACATTTGGAAAGCTTTTTTATGGGATATATGCCACGTCAAGATCGTTAAAAAAACGGGCTTATGGCATACTGAATGGAATAATAACGCCGGGAACTTTTGAAGATGAACAAGAGATATAAATTATTAGGTTTAGGTTTGATTGCGCTTGGACTTAGTGCTTGTCAAAGTACTCCGCGCCAATACAATGGTAGTGTCGGCTATCAGATTGAAAGCCAGTCGGCGGATCGTGCAACACTGGCTTATACTTTGGCTGTTCGTCAAAACCAGAAAATGGATGAGCAGAAATTACAACGCGCCTGTCAAAAAGTATTGGGCTTAAATAAACAATATAAATTAACTATTTTAAGCATTAGTGAAATTGCCAACCCTGAAATACAAACACCCCAATATGGTCGTCAACTAGGTCAAAGCCGTACCAGCGTGAGTTTAAGCAATACCCCAGATTTGTATAACAGTGAAAATATGGCCACTCGCCAGTCTTTAGAAGCACGTCCGAGCACATTAAGTGTGGTTCGCTATACTTGTTCTTAATCGCTTTAAATGACTTGCTAAATAAAAAAGACGCTATTTATAGCGTCTTATAAAAACTGACATTACGGAATTCTGGCGACTCATCTAAGTCTGGCCAAGTTGTAGCACTGCGTTCATCCAGTTTTTCATACTTTGGATGACTAAAGTTTTTTACCCGGCTATCTGCTACCCATACCTCAGGTGCAAATTTCAGGAATTCATCCAGGAAAAAGCGGTTGCATTGGTCATACAGTACATCTGCGGCCAATAGCACATCGACCTGCTCGGCTTTATACAGGTCATTCAGATATTCCAGCTCAACATCATTCAATTCTGCATTGGCACGGCAAGCATCCAGACTCACGGTATCGATATCGCAACAGATTACACGCTTGGCCCCTGCCATTTTCGCTGCAATTGCAACCACGCCCGATCCTGCACCAAAGTCGAGTACGACTTTGTCTTTGACATGATCGGGCTCTGCCAAGAGCCACTGTGCCATCGCCAAGCCTGATGCCCAGCAGAAGATCCAATACGGCGTATCGTTCCAGATCCGACGAATCACTTCATCATCGAGTTTATCGGTTGGAAATACCGGTGGAATCAGCCACAGTGAAATCGGGGTTTCAGGCAATTGCTGAGCAAGCAGCTCACAGCTTGGAATCACTTCATGCAAAGCTTGAATTAAATGTTCGGGGGCTTTTGGAAATTTGAAAGTACAGCTCATTGGAGTTTTATTGTTCGGATATGCAAATTTTTAGTTTCAATAATAAATATAAATTAATAATAGAAGTTCCCTCTCCTTTCTTAAAGGAGAGGGCTAGGGAGAGGATTATTGTTAAAATCCCCTCATCCTAACCTTCTCCCTGAGCCGTATACAGCGTAAGAGAAGGAACATTCTGTAGGAATTAACCTAAAGCCTTTTCAGCAGCTTCAACCGTTTGACGAATCAAAGTGGTAATGGTCATAGGACCTACACCACCTGGAACAGGTGTATACGCAGAAGCCACTTCTTCAATACCGACGAGTTGAATATCACCTACACCGCCGCCATCACGTGGGTGAAAACCAGCATCAACCACAACTGCACCTGGTTTGATCCAGTCTTTTTGAATCAGTTCAGCTTTACCTACCGCGCCGACAATTATGTCTGCTTGTTTAACGAAGTCAGTCAGGTTTTGAGTACGTGAATGGCAGATCGTAACAGTTGCATTGGCTTCAAGCAGCATTGCAGCCATTGGTTTACCCAAAATCGCAGAACGACCAACCACAACTGCATGTTTGCCTGCAATTTCAATGTTGTTTTCTTTTAGGATGGTCATGATGCCTGCAGGCGTTGCAGAACCATACGCTGCTTCGCCCATTGCCATACGACCGTAACCAAGGCAAGTTACACCATCAACATCTTTCGCCAGTGAAATAGCATCAAAACATGCACGTTCATCAATTTGAGCCGGTACAGGGTGTTGTAACAAAATACCGTGAACATCAGGATTGGCATTGAGTTTTTCAATTTCAGCCAGTAATTCTTCAGTCGTGGTTTCTTTCGGAAGTTCAACTTTCAATGAATCCATACCGACACGGCGGCAAGCATTTCCTTTCATACGCACATAAGTTGCAGATGCGCCATCGTCACCCACCAAAATAGTCGCAAGGATTGGAGTACGACCTGATTTTGCTTTTAACGCTTCTACGCGAGTTAACAAATCAGCCTCAATTTGCTTTGCCAATGCACGACCATCTAAAACTAATGCCACGGCACTTCTCCCAAGTGTTGATATGAATCAATTTCGCACATTCTACATGAATATTTTAAATAATTTCCGCTATATGCTGTTTTTATGCACATCTGCATAAATCTACTATTGTTTTTTTTTCAGGGCTTGATAATATACGCAGCAACAAGAGATGGCGGGGTGGCAGAGTGGTCATGCAGCGGACTGCAACTCCGTGTACGCCGGTTCGATTCCGACCTCCGCCTCCAATCTTGTTAAGCCCGAGTGGTGAAATCGGTAGACACAGGGGATTTAAAATCCCCCGCCCACAAAGCGTGCCAGTTCGAGTCTGGCCTCGGGCACCATTCTTAGCCTACTAAGATGGTGTAAATAAAGAACCCAGCGACCAGCTGGTTTTTTTATGCCTAAAATTTAGCAACTCAGATTTTTATTCTGAATTGCATTCCCCTATTGTACTCTTTGAATATTATCCTGCAGAGCGCAAATAGTTCTCCAGATCCTGCTCCAGTTTTTGCTGCAAATGAACCGGCTGAATAATCCTAACATGTGGTAGCCAATACCGCACCAAAGGCAACAACTGCATTTCGTGGCGAACCTGACAGCTAAGCAATAATTCTCCCGATGTGGATTCCTGTTCGATCTGTTGTTCCGGAAACAAACGCCGCTCTTTAAAAAATACCGCAACCTCAGCTTTTACCTGGATAAAAACCTGCTGTTTTTGCTGTCCAAACCAGATGCTTTCCTCATCGGCCAGTATTTTCAATAGCTCGGCATCATGTTGGAAATTTTCTGCCTCAAATAGCGGTTTCACCTGCTGAATCTGACTTAAGCGATAAGTCTGCAGTTTTTCCTGAAAGACACCCGCCAAATACCAGATGCCATGATGATGGATTAAACGATAAGGCTGGATGATTCTGCATTGATCACGATATTGCAGCTCAATCCATTGACGTTTATAAATCGCAGCGCTAAGCAGCTTAAAATGTTCAGCAAACCGCTTGGTATCTTCAAAATAATAGCCTTTCGCCGAGAAGACCTGATTCGCCCGCTCGTCCAGCAATTCACGTAAAAAAGAAATATCCAGCGTCGGGTAAAGCTCACTAATTCCCGACAGTTGCGCAAAATTCTGGATATCCTGCAGTTTAAAACGGCCTAAATAGGAAGGTTCCAGATAATAGCGTTTAGTGTTCCCATCCTGAATCAAAGGCAAGTATGAATTAAGCCGATCAAAGTCCCGTTCAATGGTTCGGGTACTGACCTGAAACTCACCCGCCAGTTCTTGTACACTTAACTGATGCCCTATATTCAGTTTGGTTAAAATATTGGCCAAACGCTCTGCGAGGCGCTCATGCGTTGACGCATTGCCCTTCATAAACACCCTCTTTGTGCAATAAAAGCACAATGCCTAAAATGCTAAATTTTTTAAATTATCTAAAAATTATAATACCAATCAAAAATTTAATTTTATATATTTATTTCAACTTAAACCTAATAGGAAAAACTCGAATCACGATTTGAAACGGCTGGTGACACCTTTTGTCGGCGGTTTAGGATTAAGCCGTTCAACATAACGCTCAAGATGCAGCATGGCTTTATAGAACTGATGCAGGTTAGAGGGTAATATCTGATTGCAAATAATGGCCTTATGCAACCGTTTTAATGCACGTAAACCATGTTCAGATGTATAAGGAGCTGAGACTATTTTCATAATATACTTCCTTTTATTACATGACACTTCTATTAATACCAAACAATTTAGTCGGATTATTTTAAATCTTAATCTACATCCTAGTTCTGACAGGTTGTGTCGAACAATCGACATTTTTTACCATTTTTTAAACTTTATGACCTTTTTTCTATTCATTAATTTAAATTACTTATCATTTTTTATTACATGCAAAATAAAAGCCAACATCTGTTGGCTTTTATTTTATTTAAAGCTTGAATCGTTAAATGATTTCTACCACAACTTTACCGACATGTTCACCGGTATCCATCACCGCATGTGCATCCTGAATCTGATCAAACTTGAAAGTTTTATAGATCATTGGCAGACATTCCCCCTTTGCCCACAGCGGTGCAACCTGCTCCTTTAAGCCTTGAGCAATTTCAGCCTTTTCAGCAGTATTACGCGCACGCATGGTTGAACCGGTAATGGTCAGACGTTTCATCATGATTTGACCGAGTTTCACCTCTTTGGCTTTGGCACCACCCAAGAATGCGATATAGACCAGACGACCCTCACGACGTAGCAGATTCAGGTTCTTATCCAGATATGGCGCACCAACCATATCTAAAATCACATCGACACCACCATTGTCAGTTTTTTCATTAATGACCTGCTCAAAGTCTTGAGTCTTATAGTTGATTGCCGTGGTTAAATCTGAAATTGCTGCAACTTTTTCATCCGAACCTACAGTGGCAAAAGTTTTAATACCGAGTGATTTACACAGCATCAATGCAGTGGTACCAATACCGCTGGTTCCACCATGCACTAGTACCGTTTCCCCTGCTTTGGCTTTACCCATCTGGAACACGTTGGCCCATACGGTAAAAAAGGTTTCAGGAATCGCCGCTGCCTGCACAAAGCTTACACCTTCAGGAATATTTAAAGTCTGGCTTTCAGGCACCACGCAATATTCTGCATAACCACCACCATTGGTTAAGCCACAAACCTTGTCGCCGACATTAAACTTAGAAACCTCACTTCCTACAGCCACCACTTCACCCGCCACTTCCAGACCCGGTACAGGCGTCACCCCTTTAGGCATTGGATATAGACCCTGGCGCTGCAAGATATCTGGACGGTTAATACCAAATGCATGCACCTTTACCAAGACTTCATCTGCTTTAGCTTCAGGTACTGCAACAGTTTCGTAAGCGAGTTTATCCACGCCGCCCGGTTCTGTGATAATGACTTGTTGCATAGTCGCTTGTGACATATTTTCTTCCTGATCTATTCATTACTTTTTAAATTTACCGTCCTATTTGAACATAGAAATAGCCGGGAATGAATAACCGTGGACTTATGTATAATCTTCCCACTATTCAGCAAAATGATATGAGATAGGCATGGCAACTATTCAAAAAGCTGAAATACAGGATATGGAAGCTATCTTAGACATCTGGCTCAATGCTTCCTTACAGGCACATGATTTTATTCCTGCTACTTACTGGGAAAAGCAGCTGATTCCAATGCGTGATCTTTATCTGCCTTTGGCAGAAAATTATGTCATTAAAGAAAATAAAACGGTGTTCGGATTTGCATCTTTATTAAGATCAGAGGCGGTGCTAGCTGCACTTTTTATTGCACCTCATCAGCAAGGCTGTGGATATGGCAAATGTTTAATTGATTTTTTAAAACAGCAATGTGATGAATTGCATTTAAATGTGTATGCTGAAAATACCGCAGCGGTAAATTTTTATCAGCAGCAGGGCTTTAAAACCATCAGCCAAGCCATGGATAAAAACACTGGTCATACAGAATTGAACATGACTTGGTCCAAGCATTGATCCGGAAAATATGAGGACAAATTGATGTCAGCTGTCATTGAATACAATGAAGATAATTATAGTGACTTTGAATGGTTTGAAGGTCTGGCAGTCATCCGTTTCTATGCCGACTGGTGCAAACCCTGTGTACAAAACTTCCCTGTCTTTGAACAGTTGGCTGCACATTATGCTGAAGTAAAACCCGAGATCAAATTTGGCAAAGTGAATATCGATCAATCCCCTATTTTGACATTGCGCTATAACGTTTACGGCTTGCCCTCTACGCTGATTTTTAAAAATGGACAAATCATGCAACGGATTGCAGGGGTGAAAAGTTTGA
Source organism: Acinetobacter sp. NS-4 (assembly GCF_037402435.1). Lineage (NCBI taxonomy): Bacteria > Pseudomonadati > Pseudomonadota > Gammaproteobacteria > Moraxellales > Moraxellaceae > Acinetobacter > Acinetobacter sp. NS-4. Next base: position 106,052 of record NZ_JBBEUE010000002.1, read on the forward strand.
ATGAATTGAAAAGAATTTTGGATTCAATGGGTTAATTTAAAATGATTATTGCTAGGCGATAAAAATACCCAATTGAATATTGAATAGTCATTTCAAGGTGCATTGCTTTATTTCCATTATTATTCAATATATTGTAAGACTAACTCCCCCAATAAAAATGCCCAAATATTATGGATTTAAAAATTATTTTTCTATTTTGCCTGTTTCCTTGTGTGGGCATTATTTTCCTCACATGGTTGTTGCGTTTTCCCTGGACCTGGCTATTGAAAACCGTAATTGCTTTTGAAATTGTGATTGCAATTTTGGTATTTGCAATTGAGATTGATGCAAGAAAGACACCCGGGAATAGCGGCTGGATCATGATCTTTGCAGCCGTCTTTCAGATCTATTTTGCCGTACTGCTGATGTTGACCCGCTTAGTGAGCTGGCTGATAAAAAAACGGGGCTAAAGTTATGCATTCACCCCCCTTCTTTCATATTCATGGTTTGGATAATTTTTAATCAACCGAAGTGTTTCTTATTTGGGCATATCCACAAATTGCATCAGAAATTTACGTACCAGTGGCAGCACCACCAGAATCAGTGGAAATGCCATCAGCCATGATAAGCTCCAGGCATGTAGCCACAGAGAAAAGAAGCCATCAACAAAGCCGTTATTTAGCAACATGTTAAAGCAGGAAATTGCCCCACTCATAATGCCTGACAGGATGAGGGGCATCAGCCAAGCCAGATGTTTTGGGTGAAATTTTGGGAGATTATTTTTCATCATTTAACCTAATTTTTAAATCGTGAATTGAATTACAAACGGGTAATGTTTGCTGCTGCTTGATCAATCTGTTCTGCAATTTTTTGAATGTCTTTACTGCTTAATTCAGCGTGCGACAGTTTCAAACGTAGTGAAGCTTTTAGGCTTTCCATCGCATTGTTGATGTCGATATAGCGTTCATCATTTTTAATCCGGCGGCGGGTTTCGAAACGGCTGAGAACTCTGTGCAAGGTATCCTGACTGTCTTCAAGATGCTCAAGACCTTTGTCAGTAATGTGATATTGCTTGCGCTCATCAGCACTCATGATCACTTGTGTATATTGTTGTTCTTCAAGATAGTTAATCGTCGGGCAGATCGTGCCTGTACTCGGTTTATATTCCCCCCCGACAAAAGCAGCAACATCTTTGATGATGTCATAACTAAACTTGGGTGCTTGAGCAATAAAATGTAGTACCAACAGTTTCATTTCACCTGCTTCAAACAGGCGTTTGCGGGGTTTTGGCGTACTTTCACTGTTCTCAATAAGGTTGGAATTTGGCATAACTAAGATACATCTTATAATTAAAGATATATCTTATCATAACAATTAAATTTATAATTTTTTTATAGCCAAAAATCATCTGTCTTTGATTTCATAAAATGAAAAAACTATTCGAATTTTGTACTCACCATATCTATTTGCACTTCTTCTAACTGCTGTCTAATCTCATTCAACTTATTTCTTAATAATTTCTTTTCTTGCTCTAATGCCATTTTTTTAAGCATAGAGACATTTTTTTCATCTTCAATTAATTCTATTTCATCTATTTTATTAATTATTATATTTTTTTCATTCATTAATGTTTCAAAAAGCTTATCTAATTCATAATATTTTTTAAGATACGAGTTTGAAGCTAACGATTGAAGTTTCTCCAAATAAGTTTGTTCCTTTTTACTCTCAGTCAATCTAGACTCAATATCTTGATAAACAATAGCATGTAAATTGTCCTCCTCTTCAACACCTCCAATTCCATGTTTTGCAATGAAATTTAAAGCTTTATTTGTTAATTCAGGTTCTTTTAAGTCAATACCTATACCTCTATATTCCAAATATAATTTATTTTTAATTTTTTCAAGATTTTGACTAGCTTTATCTCTATTTTCTTTAGAAATTTTTATAATTAATTTATTTTCATTTAAAGATTTCTTGATATCTGTCAATGAATCTTCTCTAATTTGTACATTTAAAAACTTTTCAGTTTTGTCTAACAACTCTTCAATTTGAAATATGAAAAAATTAGTTACATTAGCTTTATTCTTCAATTCTAATTTTAGTTCTGTTCGCGCACCTAGGATCTTTTCTCCATCTAGTTTATCAATCATTCTCCAATCTGGTTTTTTATCACCGGAAATAAAGATTATATTATCAATTTTTCTAGATAATGCGATTTGAATAATTTCTTTAAAAATAATTAGATCACCAAATTTTCTTTTATAGATTAGACCATTGAAATCAAAAGTTGACTCTCCTTTTTCTTTCTCATCTTCATAACCCGGGGGTATTTTTTTATTAAAACGCTCTTCTCCCTCTAAATTTAATTGATCAATATCATTTTGATTAGCAAAGATACAATCACCAACTTTATCATTTGTAAAATAACTATCAATTTTTTTACGAATATGATCATCCGTATTCAAGAAAATTTTATCTTTATCATAAGATTTAATTCCTTCTTTTAATCCAATTAAATCAACTTTTAATTGTTTTTTTAATAATTCTGATTTTTCAGCAAATGTATTTGAAAGATTTTGTATCTTTTCATATAAATCAGGATAATTCTTTTTAGTAATCAACTGTGTAGTTAATGTAGTAAATTTTTTTTGATCAAAAGAGAAAGTACTATTTAAATCATCTACTTCTTTATCTATTTTAGCAAAATGCTCTCTACGTTTTTTTATGATTTCTAAGCGTCTTCTCTGAAACTCTAGACCAACATGATAAGGAATCCAAATTCTATCTTTTAACTTATCTAGTACTTTGAAAAAGTCTTCACGACTTTCAGGTTGAAAAGAATAAAGATCTATTAAAACATTTGTATCAAATACAAAAAGAGTTCCCTCACTCTCCCAAATCGGTTTAAGGTTATCGTCAGATTCATCATTATAAAAACAAGAAAATTTTTCGCGCATTTTTTAGAAATATGTTTACTAATTAAATATTATTATAGAGTAAAAAACCCGCATTAAGCGGGTTTTTTTAAATCAATTCAACCTATTACAGACGAACCAATTCCACAATTTTTTCAGCCAGCTCTTCAACCGACTCTTGCGCGAAGCTTACATCTGTAGCTTCCGCAACAGTGGTAATGACCGCTATACCCGTTTCACGAAGCAGTGCAACTTGCGCAGCATCAAGGTCAGCTTTGGCAATCGCGACAATACCTTGTTGTAATAACAAGTTTTCAAGCGCTTGCGCATTTTCCAGTGCTTTAGCAGATACTGTAATTGACGCAGGTTTTTGACCCAAACGTGCCGCACGGTCTTCCGCAGTTACAGGGTTGCTATGTGCAGTCCATTCAACCGACTCTTCAACCATACCTGCACCAATCGTTACGTTATTCAAACGATCAATGAAGATAAACGAACCGGTATAACGGCTGTCCTGATAACGGTCAAAGACCACTGGCGCATCAAATTCAACAGTTACATTGGCAATGGCATTTAGATCAAGATGATCCACTTGCATTTGCTCAAGTGTATTCACATTGGTACGGAAGTTAATGCCAGTAACTTTGGCAGGAACAGTTTGCGTACCAATTTTGATGTTATACAACTTGCCCAACACAAGCGGTTGATCCGCCATCCAGACCACAGTTGCTTTAACCGAACGTGAAATGGCAGGAATACCCTGATCCGCACGAACCAGCATATTACCGCGTGATACGTCAATCTCATCGTTTAGCGTTAATGTTACCGCTTGACCTGCAAAAGCATGTTCAAGGTTGCCATCAAAGGTCACGATTTCTTTAACAGTTGAAGATTTACCCGATGGTAACGCAACAACTTTATCGCCTACGTTAATTTCACCCAGCGCAATCGTACCTGCGAAACCACGGAAGTCGAGGTTAGGACGGTTCACATACTGCACAGGGAAACGGAAATCACGTTTCGCGGTATCACGGTTAATTTCAACAGACTCAAGTGAACCCATTAGGGTTTGACCGGTATACCACGGTGTGTTTTCAGACTTGTTCACCACGTTATCGCCATTCAATGCAGAAATAGGCGTAAAGATGATGTTGCTTGGCTTACGGTCGCCCAATTGGCTTACGAAGTTAGCATAGTCAGCTTGAATTTCATTGAAGCGTGCTTCAGAGAATTCCACCAAGTCCATTTTGTTGATCGCAACAATAATGTTCTTAATACCGAGCAAGCTTGCAATGTAAGTGTGACGACGTGTTTGAGTTTGTACACCATAACGCGCATCAATCAGGATGATTGCAAGGTCACAGGTAGATGCACCTGTAGCCATGTTACGGGTATATTGCTCATGCCCCGGAGTATCGGCAATGATGAACTTACGTTTTTCTGTAGAGAAATAACGGTATGCCACATCAATGGTAATCCCCTGCTCACGTTCAGCTTGAAGACCATCTACAAGAAGCGCCAAGTCAGGTGCATCACCTGTTGTACCGACTTTTTTAGAGTCACGGGTTACGGCTTGCAATTGATCTTCATAGATCAATTTTGAATCGTAAAGCAAACGACCGATTAAAGTCGATTTACCGTCATCCACGTTACCGCAAGTCAGGAAACGTAACAGGTCTTTATTTTCATGCTGTTTTAAATACGCCAAGATATCCTGGCTAATCAATTCTGATTGATGAGACATCGCTCAAAGCTCCACAAATTCGTTGAAATCGGTTTCTAAATCTCCCTAAATCCCTCTTTATAAAAGAGGGACTTTTTCTCCTCTCTTTCGTAAAGAGAGGTTGGGAGAGATTAATTAGAAGTAACCTTCCTGCTTTTTCTTTTCCATCGAGCCTGCTTCATCATGGTCAATCATACGACCTTGACGTTCAGAACTGGTGGCTAAAAGCATTTCCTGGATAATTTCCGGCAAGGTGTTGGCAGTTGATTCAACCGCACCCGTTAATGGGTAACAACCTAATGTACGGAAACGTACCGATTTCATTTGCGGAACCTCACCTTCTTTTAAAGGCATACGTTCATCATCAACCATAATCAGTGTGCCACTACGCTCAACCACAGGACGTTCTGCAGCTAAATAAAGTGGTACTAATGGAATGCTTTCCAAGTAGATGTATTGCCAGATATCAAGCTCAGTCCAGTTTGATAACGGGAATACACGAATACTTTCACCTTTGTTCACTTTACCGTTGTAAAGATTCCAAAGTTCAGGACGCTGGTTTTTAGGATCCCAACGGTGTTTGCTATCACGGAATGAATAAACACGTTCTTTGGCACGTGATTTTTCTTCATCACGGCGCGCGCCACCAAAAGCTGCATCAAAACCGTATTTATCCAAAGCCTGTTTTAAGCCTTGGGTTTTCATGATGTCGGTATATTTAGAACTACCGTGATCAAACGGATTGATCCCAGCGTCTTTACCTTCTTTATTTTGATGCACGATCAAATCGAAACCATGGGTTTTCGCCATGTTGTCGCGGAATGTGATCATATCTTTAAACTTCCAGCCCGTGTCTACATGCAGTAGCGGGAATGGGAGTTTTGCGGGGTAGAATGCTTTTAAAGCAAGATGCAGCATTACTGCAGAATCTTTACCAATAGAATACAACATGACCGGATTTTCAAATTCGGCAGCCACTTCACGGATAATGTGAATACTCTCAGCTTCAAGCTGTTTAAGATGAGTAAGTCTTTCCTCAGTTATGGACATTGACAACACCAACTCAGATCAACGTGTACTTATTACACTTTTAAAAATATATATATTCATTATAGAGATTTAGTTATCACAACTATTGCTTGTTTTATTATATTGATATGCAAATTTATCATATAAAGCTTCTCTGATAATGAGTATAAGTTTTTATTAATGATCAGCTTAAGCCTCTTGTTATTCTACTCAGGGACAGTCAGGATCACAACTAAAGATTAAAATGTACAAAATATAAGCTGATTGTTAATTCCTCTAAGCCATATATTTTATTCGCCTTGAAAATTTCATACATTAACTGAACTTTCTCCTATCTCCTGTGTTTTTTAAATTATGCCACTACCCGACCCAAACATTGAATCCGTTAAGTCCCGCCTAGAACGCGCCCAGCTTGCTGGTCATATCTATCAGCACAATCAGCATTTACTGGTCTTACAAGAACCTTGGGCTGAGGATGGTACCATTCTGAATAATTTTGTTCAGCATGAACTGAGTGCTGACCAGATTGGACTGCAATTTGGACTACGACTTTCGGGTAATCAATATGATTTTTTGATCGGTGTAACCCATAGCAACCAGGATCGCGGCTATGAAATCGGTGCAGGAAATTTAAAGGCCGATCAAAAAGCCTTTAACCTGCTCTACGCCTTTTATAATTATCCCAAGGCATTTTATCTGGTCAGCCTGCCACTGACCGCCAATAGCGCTCAGCTTACAGATGCAATTGAAACGCAGTTGTTCAGTCAGCCGTCATTAGATTTCTTAAATACAGCCATTAAAACCAATCCCATGGGACAACAGGTGAACTGGATGAAAACCTTTATTGTGCAACAAGCGTTGGAAATGAAAATTCGCATTCAAACCTGTCTGTATTGATGGTTTTACCTAAAGATAGCGTTCATTTAGATAAAGAAAACAAGCTAGAAAATGTGTATTGATCGCTAAGTGGATTTTCTGCATGATCCGTTGCCCAATGCAACTGTTGGGCATTGTGGCAACTTGTTATGCTGTAAGTGTGTCGTTGGCAGTGATCAAGACATCCCGAATCATTTTTAAGGTCTATTTATCGCCCTCACTCTCCCACTCCACCCACAACCGTATACGAAAAGTACTGTTGTTGATATCGATGAATATAGGCTCAAGTTACAGTATTCTGATGAGTTTTAAAATGCTGGAAAGATGCCATGTTAAGGCAGTATTTTTCATTTCCAGCTGAATAATTTTTATACAATTAAGCTCTATAAACTTACTTGTGTTAAGGCTGTAGAAGGCCGCATTATCTGCTGATATTGCAGACATAGAGCATAATAATGACACACTCTATCTACCCTTGCCTGTGGTTTGAAAAAAATGCCAAAGCTGCATTTGAATGGTATTGCTCTATTTTTCCCAATAGCCACCTGATCGAAGAAAATCAGTATGCGGTAAAAGCACAATTGGCGGGCATACGGTTTTTAGCCATTAATGATGAACCTACATTTCATCCCAATCCTTCAATTTCTTTTATGGTGATTTGTGAAAATCGAACCGAGATTGATTGCTACTGGAATCAATTGATTGAAGGCGGTTCTGCACAAATGGCATTGGGGCAATATGCATGGAGTGATTATTATGGCTGGCTGCAAGATCAATATGGTTTTAGCTGGCAACTTTATTTAGGAAAATTATCCGATACCAATCAGCAAAAGATTGTCCCAACGCTGATGTATTGCGGCGCATATCAGGGACAATGTCTGGCTGCGTTAAATTTTTACCAAAGCCTATTTCATCATTTTCGCACCCAAGGCATTTTAAAATATAGCGAGGACGAGTACGCCGGACAAATCAAACATGCCCAAGTGATCGCCAATCACTTCACCCTGATGGCCATGGACAGTGGGGTTCCTCAACCGTTTGAATTTAATGAAGCCGTATCCTTGATCATTGAATGCGAAAATCAAACTGAAATTGATTATTACTGGAATAGCATCACGCTAAAAGGTACAGAAAGCCAATGTAGCTGGTGTAAAGACCAGTTTGGTGTGAGCTGGCAAATTCATCCTGAAAATTTGAGTGAAATACTCAGGCAAAACCCTCGTGCGCAGGCAGCGGTGTTTAAAATGAAAAGCTGTTGATTGATGATTTACTTCGTGCCTGATTGCTCTACAACCAGCCCACTGCATAATAAAACAATGATGAATAAATTGAGATTTTTGAAAAATTCAATAAATGATAAAAGTGAGTATAACAATGAATAATTTTAAAAATTTATACCAGAATAGACTTAGCCATTGTCTTTATTGGAGCTTAAGCTGTCTCCCCTTGTCTGCATATTCTGCCGATATTGTGCAAATCAAACAGCATCCTATTGATGCAATTGTGCAACAAAATATGACGCAAAAATCAGTCGCACCGCCCTTAAAAAAAACCGGAAAAATCGATCAGATGCGTATCATGCATATCGATATTGACTACGTTTATGATAAAGATAAAAAACAGCAGCAACGAAATATTCAAGATTTAATCCAACGGATTATCCAGATTCAACCGAATACCATTTTCTTGCAAGCCTTTGCCGACCCCGATGCCAATGGTTCAGCCGATCAGGTGTATTTTAAAAACCGCCATATTCCGACCAGGGATAATCTTTTCCCTGTTCTGGTCAGCCAGATTCGTAGCAAGACCCAGGTTAAGCATATTTATGCCTGGCTACCGTTAATGGCTTGGGAGTTTCCCAAAAGTTACAAACTGACCTATGTTTCACACAACGCCGGTGGAAAACATGGTTATATTCGGGTTTCACCCTTTGATCCTAAAAATCTCAAATATGTTTCCGAAATTTATTTAGACTTTATAAAATCAAATACGGTGGATGGCGTGCTCTACCACGATGATGTCACGCTCAACGATTATGAAGATAGCTCTGCTCCGGCACAAAGCATGTACCGGGCTTGGGGATTCGGTGCAGATCAACTATTAAAACAACCTCGGCAATCTAAACAGTTGGAATTTGCAAAATTCAAAACAGCCTATCTGGATCAGTTTGCTGCAGGCATTACCAAAATCATTAAACAGCAACAGCCTAATCTTCTGACTGCACGCAATATGTATGCACCAGTAGTATTAGAGCCACATAGCGAAAACTGGTTTAGCCAATCCATGCCTAGTACTTATCAATATTATGACTACAATGCCATTATGGCCATGCCTTATATGGAAGAAGCGGATGACCATCAACAGTTTTATTTAGACCTGATACGACAGTCAAAAAAATACGACCCAGATTTAAGTCATACGATCTTTGAACTTCAAGCATTGAATTGGATAAACGATCAGAAGCTTTCCACCGAAGAAATTGTGGATACCATCAAGTTTTTAGAAAAACACGGGGTAAAACATATTGGTTATTACCCCGATGATTTTGTCCATGAACATCCTCAGCCTTCTAAGCTGAAATCCGCTTTTTTAACTGGTGATTAGTCTCAAAAAACTCCAGTAACCCTTTATTGTTATAATAAAGGGTTAAATTCCTGGCCTGTTGCATATTGATAATATCTGCCGTATTCACCTTAAAACTACTGGCAAGTTGGGGTACCGCGATTGCTAATGGGGTTTTTCTACGCTCCTTACCTGAAAAGCGGACCCAGTTATAAGTTGCCCAAAGAAATAGCACACTAATAAAGCTTAAAATCAGTACAATAATATTCATTAAACTTAATTGGCTATCCGGTTGAGCCTCTGTGACCAGTTGCTGATAAATGGTTTGACCTTCAAACCACCAAAACAGCATGGTCAACGCTGGCATAAATAACCACATAAATACAAACCAACCTACGATTTGCAAACTGTAACCCATGCTTTTATTACGTACATATTCAGGTTGATCAATATATTCTGGCAGCTCCAATTTTGACTCATCTTCAATTAAATAAAATTTATATACTTTAGTCATTTTCTGGCTCTCCTCTAAATCCACGATCTGGGCTTACCCAGCGCGCACGTTTTTGAGTCTTGAAAATCGTTTTAGGTAATGCAACCACTGTCGTCAACATAGTTAGAATCCAGAAGAACAGTGGATACCAAATGACCCAAAAATAGTTCCTGAAGATTCGGGCTTTATCATAGGGTTTATCGATCCATAAACTGACAAAGAATTGGATCAGACAAGTTAAACCCAAAATAATCCCGTACCATTGTGGAAAGAGAGATTGAATTGCCCACTCTCCTGGTAAAGAAAAAAACAGACCATATAGATATAAGATAATAATACCAAACATCACATACGCCCAAACCACACTGATAATAGACTCCAGCGCAATAAGCCACATACGGCGTCGATTCCATTTAAATAAGCTCGGTAAATAAGCAAATAAAACCTCTACTCCTCCTTGTGCCCAACGTAAACGCTGTTTCCACAAGCCTTTGAAGGTTTCAGGCATATAGATGTAACACAATGCTCGTGGGACATATTGCAAATCCCAATGATCAAACTGTAAACGCCATGATACATCGATATCCTCTGTGATCATGTCATCACGCCAATATCCTATCCGGTCTAGGGCCGTTTTACGAAAACCGACTATTGCGCCTGAGACAGTAAAGATTCGTCCATAGGTGCGTTGTGCACGTTTAATTAATCCAATAATAGAAGAGAATTCGCCGACCTGAATTTTGCCCAGTATACTGGAACGGTTCAAAATACGTGGATTCCCGGTGACTGCCCCAACCCGTGGGTAACTGGTTAAATGATGCATCATCCATAACACTGCATGCGGATGTATTAAGGCATCACCATCTATACAAACCAGATATTCATTTTGACTCACCATTGCCCCGGCACGTAAGGCATAGGCCTTGCCTTGGTTTTCAGCCAAATGGACAACTCTGAGTTTCGGATATTTTTGCAAAAGCTCATCCAGAATTTCAGCAGTTTTATCCTGACTACCGTCATTCACTGCAATGACCTCAAAATCCGGATACTGAGTTTGCATGACAAATTTTATGGTATCTCTAACCTGTGCTGCCTCATTAAAACAAGGAATCACGATACTGCATCCGTGTTCGCTAGGATGAGGCAATGGCGGTTTCTTGTGTTCATGCTTTAGATAAAACCAGATTCCGCCGGCAATCCAAATCCAAGCCATAAATAATGGATAGAAAAATGCAAAACCAAAGTATAAATCACTCACACTTATCAAACTGAATTCACCCATTATTACCTCCTTTTCGCAGTATTATTCTTATAAGGATTGCGATAAGTTAACGGACTATCATTGTTGCTTAACTCCCTATAAAGATTTTCCTGAATCTGCTGTCCTGCTTTTAACTGATAGTTATTAATTCCAACTTTTTGTATCGCTAAATTTTTTAATGTTTCATAATTTTCTTGATAATGTTTCCATTCACGTTTACTGGAATTTGGATTAACGGTAAAACTAAAAATCAGACGCTGCTTTTGTTCAGCATTTAATTTTTTCAACTGTTTTTGCACAGCCCTAAATATTTCAGGATGTTCCACAGGATCAAATTCAATATAAAGGAAGTCGCTGTATGCCAAGCCCTGCTCAATTAAGGGTTTTAGACCACCAATATGTTTATTCTTTAAACTTATTTTCAAAGCGGTTTGGTAATTATTACTAATATTGGCATAGTAATTTGCCTGTTGTTTAGTCCGTTCTTTGATTTGTAAGACGCGTTTCACTTTTTGAGCACATGCCGCATCCCAGCTTTTATTTTCTACAGCACACGAGAATTCATCTCCCACTTCAATCATCAAGCCTTCAATAGAAGTATTGTTCTTAACCAGATCTCCAGTTAATGTAGCCAGATTCAATCCTTGTTTCGTTTCTATACTAATCGGCAACTCTGCATATACACGGTTATCAATACGGGTACGCGCTTGCCAAACCGTACGGTTGAGCAAATCTCGTCGCATACTTAATTGCGAGTTTGGAAAATAAGCAACATCTATTTTTCCATCACGATTCTCATCAGCTACAACTTTTAATAGCAGTGTATTGCTTTTTAATGCATTAATTTGATCCAGCAACTGCCCCAGTTTCTGATTAAAAATTTTATTATTGGGACTGACCATTTCAGCCAGATCAAAACCGACAAAGCTCTTACGTTGCTTGTATTCTTCATTGGCGAAAGTTAAAAAATCCAGCATTTCTGTATGTAGCATTTCAGGGGTAGGATTACCCATGACTAACGCACGTTGATATGTGGTACCTGCATCTGCAAGTGTCGACATGCTACCCAAACTAAATGACATAGGTAATCCTGCTTTTAATGCAAGCTCTTCACTTTCCTTGGTCACTGCTCCATAAGGCCAGAAAATGGCCAAAGTCTTGATACCTAATTGGAAATCTAAAATTTCCTTCGATTTTTTTAAATCTTCTATGATACGTTTTTGATAGGCTGCATCTGTTTCATAACGTTTTAATTGGGGTAAATATGTACGGGTAATTGCAGCGGGCTCCATACTTTGTTGAGGGTTGGCAACTATACCTTTATGCATATTATCTGAATGGGAACCAAACTCCGCTAAGCCAGATTGTTGCATTTCACGCATCTGATCCCAATTCATCAAATTGTTTTTGCCATAAGCTTCATAGGGATCTTTGGTATTACCATTAATCCAGCTCGTAGAAATGGCAAATACTGCAGGAAAGTTATATTGTTTTAATAAAGGAAATACCCGGGTATAACTGCTGAGTGCACCATCATCGAAGGTCAGCAATACCGATTTTGGTGGTAAGTGCTTTTTCTTCTGTCGTGCCAGCCAGACATCTTGCAAACGTATGGGTACCCATCCTTCTTGCTGCAACCATGCAAAATATTGGGCCAAATTTTTAGTACTAATAGCATACAGATCGTGGTCGCCAGAAGTAACATCGTCTCTTACATCATGAAAGGTAATCGTCACAAATAAATTATCGGGTAGTTCATTTTTAGCGTTTGTCACATTTTGCGCCATACTTATCGTAGGTATAAACCAAGCAGCAATAAACAAGTTAGCAAGTAAAAATTTTACGATTTTTTTCATTAAAAACGCCCCTTCAGACCTACCGATCCATAAGTTCTTTTTTCATTTTCCCCATCATAAGGATGGACTCCCCAGCCTATGCCATAGTTCAAACTCCAGGTTCGAGAAAAATGCCAATCGTGCTGATAAAAAACGTTATATATAGCCTTGGAGGAAAATCCATTTTGCCCAAAAGCTCCAGCACTGAATTCAAAATGCTGGTTGAAATATGCATCATAATTACGCCAGGTGTTCCAGTCATGCTGTAAGGTCAGTTCCGCACTATAACTTTCTTTAGGATTAAAATAATTCACCGCAACCTGATCGTTTTGACTGTAATACCCCCCTAAAGACAAACTTGTAATATGGTGAGGTCCTTTTAAAATCCGCTGTTTTAAATAGGCCGTCGCTTCATGACGGGTATTGTTATCATCGATATCGGTCAGTTGATAGTTCATCCCAGCTTCGCGAGATTCATGCTGCTGCCAATTTAGGCCTAAACTATAGGACTGACCTTCATTACCATTTTTAACCGCTTGCAAGGGAATATTGGCTTGACTGTTATAGCCTAAAGCGTATTGCCAATGATCATTTAACCATTGTGACCAATTCACCAGTACACCAAAGCGGTCATTTCCCAATGCATCATCTATACTCTGGGACAGCAGGATATTTGCAGCTTTACGACGCGACTCCCATTCCAGCCCCAAACCTACGCGCTGATCGTCCACCTTGCCGTCATCGTAATCAGCGGATCGAATACTATGATCGACATAAGCTCGGAAATTGTCATAAAACCAAGGCGTATTTATACGTGTCCAGTTTTCCTGTTCACGACTACCCTTCAAACGATCCAGCAAAGCTGCATTGTCAGATTCACTTTTTGAAAAAAGACTTTGGTGCTGAATAGATGCATGATCACGATCATCAAGTTCTTTTTTACTTTTTACCACCCCGGTATCTTCAGGTAAGGTGCGCATGAGCTCAGCATTTTGAGCACGCCATTGTTGAATATCACCCAAGGCCTGCATATTCAGCATATGATTGATTTTTACACTACTATCAACTGGGGTCATACTATCCCACTGCGACAATATCATTTCAGCCTGCTGAGGATTTTCACGCGCGCGTTGCACTTGTGCACGATAAGTTTGATACACCACGTTATTGGGTGCCTTCGCCACTAACTCATCAAAATATTTTTCTGCTTTACTATTTTCATTGCGATATAAATAATTAAGACCCACAAGTCCCAAATATTCAGCACGGTCATCATGGGTAACTTTATCTACCCCTTTGGCACTACTATAGAAATAAGTCGGCAACAATTTATCCAGACTTTTGAGGAACTGATCCGCTTCCTTATATTTTTCCTGTTCAATTAAAGCGTAATACAAACCTGCATAAATTTTATAATTTGCATTCTTTTTATCCTTGAGCAAATTTTTATAATGCACTTCAGCCACTTTAGGTTGATGATCACTCAAATATGCTTCTGCAATCGCTTGACGTACATAAGCTGGCATTTGCTCAACCGGCAAACCAACTTTGGGGATCTGCTCAATAACTTTTTTTGATCGATTTCTTACATTTAATGCATATATATATTCATAGTAAAATCGACGTTTTAAATTGACGTCATTATTAGGGATCTGGGCTTCATAGCTTTCCATATCGGTAAGAACACGATCTAGAGGCTGATAAGGATTACTGCCACGAGCACGATAATTGGCTAATTTAATATATTGCTCCGCATTTTGAATACGTTGGGTAAATTCACTGATTTTTACCGTGGTTCCCAATTGCGGCTGTTTTTGACTTATTTCATTACGGCTCAGGTACTGTTCAGCTTTGGCATAATTTGAATTCGCCATAAGTGCCAATACATATTGTTCATCGGTACTTAAATCTTTATTTTTCTCAATGGCCAGAGTCGCTGCATTGATTGCATCGATCGGCATGTTTAAAAGTCGATAGGTATATGCAAGTTGTGCCAAATAATCGGCCTCTACATAGTTGATATCAATCGGCTTTAGAGTATTTTTTGCTTGAGCAGTTTTGCCTGCTTCCGCTTGCAAGACACCCGTCCATACTGTCCACATCTGATTTTGATCTGTTTGGGCGAATTTTTTTGCCCAAAATTCTCCTAATTCAAATTTTTTTAAATCACGCAAGGCCTTAAGCACATTCACCTTTGCATAATCTGGAAATTGTTGGCTTTTTATACCCTTAAGGTACTGAATATCTGATTCTGTAAATTTTTTATTTTCATAGGCTAGCACCACAAAATCAGCGATCAATTTCTGATTATTGGGATAACGGATCAATAATTGTCTGAGTTTTTGTAATCCACTATCCACCTGGCCTTGTTTAATTAAAGGTACAATCTTTTCACGTTGTTGATCGACAACGTCGTTATAGATCAATTCTGCATATGACAATGTAGAAAACAGTAAAGTTCCACAAGATAGAAAAAGTATATTGAGTTTAAAGTTCATAATTAAAATATTCTTTATTCATTGTTATTAATGGTCATATTGTAGTCCACAATATGTGCTTAAAATAACCAATTAACAAAATATTGTGTTTCGTTTTGTGTTTTTATTATTTTATGTGATATATATCACGTTATTTAAATTATAAACTATATTGTTTTTAACTTATTGCTTTACTTTAATTATGATATTTTCTTTATTTAATCAGTATATTTTTTGTTCAATATTTAATTTTAACTACAAAAAAATCATCTCTTACAATCCATCATTTTTCAATATTGAATTTTTTAATGGCCAATCATTGCTAAGCCATCAAATAGTACTCAATAAAAAAACCCTCTATCGAGGGCTTTTTATTACAATTGCCAGGTTTGTGTTAAGCCATACCTTTGCTCTTTAATACTTCAAACATGGTTGAGCCAAGTTCTGCCGGGCTACGGGTATATGCCATACCCGCTTTTTCAAAGGCTGCAAATTTTTCTTCAGCTGTGCCTTTACCGCCAGAAATAATCGCACCCGCATGTCCCATACGCTTGCCTTTCGGTGCAGTCACGCCTGCAATATAGCCCACAACCGGCTTAGTCACATGCGACTGAATATATTCTGCTGCTTCTTCTTCTGCGGTACCACCAATCTCACCAATCATGATAATAGCTTCGGTTTGCGGATCTTCCTGGAATAACTTCAAGCAATCAATCTGGTTCATGCCTGGAATCGGGTCACCCCCAATACCAATACAGGTTGACTGACCCAAGCCTAATTTAGTCGTTTGCGCGACTGCTTCATAGGTCAATGTGCCTGAACGAGAAATAATGCCAATTTTACCAGGTTGATGAATATGCCCTGGCATAATGCCGATCTTGCATTCACCCGGTGTAATAATGCCTGGACAGTTTGGCCCAATTAAACGTGCATTATTACCATAAGTTTCTAGATAGCGTTTTGCTTTCAGCATGTCCAAGGTTGGGACGCCTTCAGTAATCACCACAATTAACTCAATTCCTGAATCAATTGATTCAATAATCGAATCTAAAACAAAAGGTGCCGGAACATAAATGGAAGTTGCTGTTGCTCCTGTTTCTTTAACAGCTTCTTTCATGGTATTAAAAACCGGAAGCCCTAAATGCTGCTGCCCACCTTTACCTGGGGTTACGCCACCAACGACTTTGGTGCCATAGGCAATGGATTGTTCTGAATGGAAAGTACCATTTTTACCTGTAAAGCCTTGTACCAATACAGTGGTGTCTTTATTGATTAATACGCTCATGTTTGATACTCCCTTAAGCTTTTACAGCAGCAACAATTTTTTCTGCAGCATCAGCCAAACCTGATGCAGAAATTAACGTTAGTCCAGATTCATCCAATAGCTGGGCGCCCAGTTCTGCATTATTTCCTTCCAAACGCACAACAACCGGTACGGCTACGTGAACTTCCTGAACCGCTGCAATAATGGCTTCAGCAATCATGTCACAACGTACAATTCCACCAAAAATATTAATTAAAATCCCTTGTACCGAACTGTCTGCCAAAATAATTTTAAAGGCTTCAATCACACGTTCCTTGGTGGCACCACCGCCAACATCCAGGAAGTTTGCAGGCTGACCACCATACAGTTTGATGATGTCCATGGTTGCCATGGCAAGACCAGCTCCATTGACCATACAACCGATGTTACCTTCTAGGGCTACATAATTCAGGTCATGTTCTGAAGCTTTCAACTCACGTTCATTTTCCTGAGACTTATCGCGCATCGCTGCAATCTCTGGTAAACGGTACAATGCATTAGAGTCGATGCCTACTTTGGCATCAACACATAAGATGTCACCATTTTCACGGACTGAAAGTGGATTAATTTCAAATAGGGCAAAATCATTTTCAATAAATGCCTGATAAGCAGCCGTCATAATTTTGACAAATTGGTTGATTTGTCCATCTTTTAAATTAAGTGCAAAGGCCACTTCACGCGCTTGAAAAGGCATTAATCCCACCAAAGGATCTACTTCTACCTTAATAATTTTTTCTGGGGTTTCTTCTGCCACTTTTTCAATTTCGACACCACCTTCGGTGGATGCCATAAAAGTTACGCGGCGGCTAGAACGGTCGACCACTGCACCTAGATACAATTCATGTTCAACGGGATAGACATCTTCACACACAAGAACACTATTTACCGGCTGACCATTGGCATCGGTTTGGTAAGTCACAAGGCGTGTACCAATAATGCCATTTACATATTCAGCGGCTTCATTGCTTGATTTTACGACTTTAACCCCACCTGCTTTACCACGTCCCCCCGCATGAACTTGAGCCTTCATTACGGCAAATTTACCGCCGAGTTGCTCAAATGCTGCTACAGCTTCTGCTGCATTGGTTGCCAGTACACCCTCTTGAACTGGCATACCATATTTTTTTAATAACGCTTTTGCTTGATACTCATGTAAATTCATTAAACAACCTTTTAGTACTTATTTGACTTTGTTATTACGTTCACCAATATCTTTTGGTTCACATCAATCAATATTGGTAGTTTGAGAATTTAAAAATGATTCTTATCTTTATTTTTAGATGATTGTTCTAATAAAAACAACTATCAAATGTAAAAAGAGCGACCTAAGTCGCTCTTTTTTCGAATTACTTGCGCTTACGTTGAATCGCGTGAATTGCGCGTCCATCGACTGCCAGTGCAGCTTCATGTACCACTTCAGAGAAAGTTGGGTGACCGAAAGTCATCAACTGTAGATCTTCAACTGAAGATACAAACTCAAGCGCAATCATCCCTTGGTGAACGATATCAGACGCAGCAGGTCCAATCACGTGCATACCCAATAAACGATCCGTTTTTGCATCAGCAACAAACTTAACGAAACCAGCACCTTCGCCCGCAGCTAAAGCACGACCGTTCACAGCAAAACCGAATTGACCCGTTTTAACTTCGTGACCTTTTTCAGTCGCTTGCTGTTCTGTTAAACCTACCCACGCCGCTTCTGGGTGTGTGTAAATTACAGAAATGATCGTGTCATAGTTCACTTGTGCAGCATGACCGTGAATACGTTCAACTGCCATTACGCCTTCTTCCATTGCTTTATGAGCAAGCATTGGACCACGTACCAAGTCACCAATTGCATATACACCTTCAACAGAAGTTGCACACCAATCATTTACTTCAACCAGACCGCGTTCAGTCAATTTAATGCCTGAATCATCAGCCAATAAACCTTCAGCATAGGCACGACGACCTACACAAACAATTAATTTATCGAAAGTTTCAGTTTTGTCTTCGCCAGCCTGGTTATATTTAACTGTTACTTCACGACCGTTGATTTCAGTACCTGCAACTTTTGCACCGATACGGATATCCATACCTTGCTTGGTCAACAGTTTTTGGAAGTCTTTTGCCAAAGCTTTATCAGCCATTGGCAAGAATGCATCCATTGCTTCAAATACAACAACTTCCGCACCCAGACGACGCCATACTGAACCAAGCTCAAGACCGATTACACCAGCACCAATCACACCTAAACGCTTAGGTACTTCTGGGAATTCAAGAGCGCCTGTAGAATCAACGATTAAGTCTTGATCTACAGGAGCCACTGGAATATTTACAGGAACAGAACCCGTCGCAAGAATCACGTATTTAGGCTCTAAAACTTGAGTTTCACCTTCGTGAGAAACAAATTCTACTTTTTTACCTGCAAGTAATTTACCCGTACCTTTTAACCACTCGATGCCATTACCTTTAAGTAATTGATCGATACCGCCAGTCAATTGATCTACAACTTTGTCTTTACGAGCCAGCATTTTAGAAAGATCAAATTTAACTTCACCGGTAGTAATACCATGGTCATCTAAATGCTGAACGGTATCTTCATAGCGATGTGAAGAATCAAGTAAAGCTTTAGACGGGATACAACCCACGTTTAAGCAAGTACCACCTAAAGATGGTTTGCCTTTATGAATACGCTTTTCGATACAAGCAACTTTGAAACCAAGTTGAGCCGCACGAATTGCTGCTTCATAACCACCTGGTCCACCGCCAATTACAACTAAGTCAAATTGTTGAGACATGTTTATCTCCAAAAAATGGGCTTAGAGGATCGCCCTAAGCCCATGGATTTATTCTTTAGAATTAAAGATCAAGGATAAGACGAGCAGGTTCTTCTAACAATTCTTTGATCGCTACAAGGAAACCTACCGCCTCTTTACCGTCGATTAAACGATGGTCATAAGAAAGCGCTAAATACATCATTGGCAAGATTTCTACTTGACCATTTACAGCCATCGGACGTTCCTGGATTTTGTGCATACCCAAGATTGCAGTTTGTGGTGTATTCAAGATTGGAGTAGAAAGCAATGAACCGAATGTACCACCATTAGTAATGGTGAATGTACCGCCAGTCATGTCTTCAATGCCCAATTTGCCATCACGCGCTTTCGCAGCGTAAGCACGGATACCATTTTCAACTTCAGCATAGTTCATGCGGTCTGTATCACGAAGAACAGGAACCACAAGACCACGTTCAGAAGAAACCGCTACACCGATGTCATAGAAACCGTGGTAAACGATATCGTCGCCATCAATAGAAGCATTTACCGCTGGGTAGCGTTTAAGTGCTTCAGTCGCCGCTTTAACGAAGAATGACATAAAGCCTAGACGTGCACCATGACGTTTCTCGAATGCATCTTTGTATTGAGCACGCATTTCCATGATTGGTTTCATGTTCACTTCATTGAACGTCGTTAACATTGCTGTTGATTGAGTAGCAGCAAGTAGACGTTCAGCAACACGTTTACGTAAACGAGTCATTGGAACGCGTTTTTCAATACGCTCACCTACAGCAACGCTTAAAGGCGCAGCAGCAGGAGCAGCTGGTTTAGCTTGATGGCTTGCAACATCTTCTTTAGTGATGCGACCACCACGGCCTGTACCAGCAACATCACTTGCAGCAATACCAGTTTCAGCCAACGCCTTACGAACTGCAGGCGCTTGATCTTGAACAGGTTGGCTACGTTCAACTACAGGTGCAGCACCCGCTTCAGTTTGAGCAGCGGCTTGTTCTACCTGACCTTCAGATTGAACTGCTTGAGTTTGAGCAGCGCCAGAAACAGCACCCTCTTCAAACTGTGCAATCACTTCATTCGAAAGTACAGTCTCGCCTTCATTTTTGATAATTGATGCAATTGTACCGTCAGCAGGAGCAACAACCTCTAAAACAACTTTATCAGTTTCAATATCGCAGATCACTTCATCGCGTGATACAGCTTCACCTGGTTGTTTGTGCCAAGTTGCGATCGTACCGTCTGCAACTGACTCTGGGAATACCGGTGCTTTAATTTCGGTTGCCATTATTTAGAATCTCCTGATTGTTCAGCTGCAATCGCTAATGCGTCATTTACCAGCTGAGCTTGTTGTTTTGCATGCAAATATGGTGAACCACAAGCTGGCGCAGCAGATGCTGGACGGCCTGCGAAGCTAATACGTACTTGTTTACCTGTTTTCATTACATCGTCATATAAACGCGGCGCAATGAACAACCAAGCACCTTGGTTTTTCGGTTCTTCTTGAGTCCAAACTACTTCTTTAACATTTGGATAAGAAGCAAGTACTTCAGCGATACGTTGTTCTGGATATGGATACAATTGTTCAATACGAACGATTGCAGTGTTATTAAGTTCTTGCTCGCGACGTTTTTCAAGCAAGTCGTAATAAACCTTACCACCACAGAGTACCAGACGAGTAACGTCTGCTTTATTGATTTGATCGATTTCATCAATCACAGTCTGGAATGTACCAGTTGCAAGTTCTTCTAATGTAGAAGTTGCAAGTTTGTGACGAAGCAATGACTTCGGTGAAGTCACGATCATTGGTTTACGGATTGGACGGATTGCCTGACGACGCATAGCATGGAAAATCTGAGCCGGTGTAGTTGGCGTAATCACTTGCATGTTGTCTTCAGCACATAGCTGCAAGAAACGTTCTAAACGTGCAGATGAATGCTCTGGACCCTGACCTTCAAAACCGTGTGGAAGAAGCAGTGTTAAACCACATACACGTTCCCATTTGGTTTCACCAGATGAGATGAACTGGTCAATCACCACTTGCGCACAGTTTGCGAAGTCACCGAACTGAGCTTCCCAAATCACCAAGCTTTTCGGTAATGTGGTTGCATAACCGTATTCAAACGCAAGAACCGCCATTTCTGACAACAATGAGTCATAAATTGCAGTACGTGGCTGGTTTTCTTTGATATGACAAAGTGGAATGTATGTCGAACCATCTACCTGATTATGCAATTTTGCATGACGGTGTGAGAAAGTACCACGACCCACGTCTTCACCCGTTAAACGCACAAGGAAGCCTTCATCAAGAATGGTGGCATAGGCTAAAGTTTCAGCAGCACCCCAGTTCAGTGGCATTTCGCCTGTTTGCATTTTCAAGCGATCATCAATCACTTTAGCCACTTGGCGTTGCATTACGAAGCCTTCTGGAAGCTCACGCATTTTAGTGCCAAGTTCTTTTAAACGCTCGATAGGGAAAGTCGTATCCCAAATGTCAGTGTAGTCATGACCCAAGTATGGAGTCCAGTCTACAAACATTTTGGTGTTTGGTTCCAATACCAAGGCATTGGCAACGTGTTTACCCGCTTCAAGGTCTGAACGGTACTGTTCAACCATTGCATCAGCTGCAGCACGATCAAGAATACCCTGTTGTACCAGTTGATCAGCGTACAAGGTACGAGTCGTGGTTTTCTTGTTGATGATTTGGTACATCATTGGCTGAGTTGCAGCTGGCTCATCAGCTTCGTTGTGACCGCGGCGACGGTAACAGAACATGTCAATCACTACGTCTTTACGGAAAGTATGACGGAAGTCATGTGCCAATTGAGAAACAAACAGTACTGCTTCAGGATCATCGCCATTTACATGGAAGATCGGCGCCTGGATCATTTTCGCGATGTCAGTACAGTATTCTGTTGAACGTGCATCACGCGGATCAGATGTTGTGAAACCAACTTGGTTGTTTACAACAATATGAACCGTACCACCCACTGTGTAACCACGAGTTTGTGACATTTGGAAGGTTTCTTGGTTTACACCTTGACCCGCAAATGCAGCATCACCGTGAACGATGACTGGTAATACATCATCACCACCAATGTCACGACGACGTACTTGACGCGCACGTACTGAACCTTCTACTACAGGTCCAACAATTTCCAGGTGTGATGGGTTAAATGCCAATGCCAAGTGAACTTCACCACCTGGAGTCATTACGTTAGATGAGAAACCTTGGTGATATTTAACGTCGCCAGAACCTTTTTTGGTCAGTGATTTCCCTTCAAACTCACCAAACAGGTCAGCCGGGTTTTTACCCATGATGTTGACAAGAAGGTTTAAACGGCCGCGGTGAGGCATACCGATCACAACTTCTTTACAACCTACAGAACCTGCACGTTGAATCAGTTCGTTTACCATCGGGATGAAAGATTCACCACCTTCAACACCAAAGCGTTTTGCACCTACGTATTTATTACCGAGGTATTTTTCTAGGCCTTCAGCTGCAGTTAAACGCTCTAATACGTGTTTCTTTTGCTCAGCAGAGAAACCAAATTGACCTTTAGCGCCTTCTAGACGTTGTTGAATCCAGCGTTTTTCTTTGGTATCAACAATGTGCATGTATTCAGCACCAATAGAAGCACAGTATGTTGCTTCCATGGCATTGACCATTTCAGCCAAAGTCGCTTCAGTCTTACCGATTGCAAGATTACCCGTGTTAAATACTGTGTCTAGGTCAGATTGAGTCAAACCATGCGCAGCAAGATCTAGATCAGGCACGATTTCACGCTTAGCCAAACCTAGTGGATCTAATTTTGCTTTTTGGTGACCACGGTTACGATAAGCAGCAATCAGTTGTAAAACGCCAATTTGACGACGTTCATGCTCAGAACTTACAGCACTTTGCACAACAGGTTGCACGCGACTTGAATTGCGACCTAATAAAAGGAATTGCTCACGTACATTGCTGTGGGGTTGATCACCTTTAGGGAATTTACCGAAGTATTCCTGCCAGTCAGCTCCAACTGAGTCTGGTGACGTTAAATACTGCTCATAAAGTTCTTCAATATACGCTGCACTGTCAGCGCTTAGTTCAGTGTCAAGACGCAGTGCGTCAGCAACTTCTTGCATTTGTGGACCCATTTCCTATTGCAAAAACATTTTCAGGATGCTTTTTAAGCGAACCCATGATTAATAATGCCAAATTGGTAATATGACATTAGTCCCCATCAGGCATAAGCCATGAGGCGTTATCACTACATTAGGAATAACCCAATGTGAATAATGAATCATAACGCCCTCATTGGCATCATCACTCATTTAAATACTCGACCAAGACCGAGCAATTTTTTGCAAATCGACTTAGAAAAAATAACTACGCGACTTAATTTTTCTAAAGCGATTTATATCTATTTATAAACCTTATACATAATTTCAAATGTTGAAAAAATGTACGTAAATACAGGGCTTTTTTTAAATATAGCTTTGTGTCAAATCGTAACATGTTCTCCAGTTACAATTGATTTTTTTGACACATACCCTCCATAACTTGGCGAAATACATAGATATCATTTTCCTCTAACATATGGTGCTTTATCTAAAAATTAGATTCAATGTAGACCATAGTCCTAGCCTCACCACCACATATAACAAAAGAGAGCACAATTTTTACACTGAGCCCTCTTTATATACGTTATATGATAACATCTTAATCTCAACTTTGCAGATTCAAACTTGCAATTAGCGCTTAAATTGTCGAATAAAACAGTCTTACAACAAACAGATCATTTTTAAGCACATTTTCGTTTTTATTTTAATCAGTCATATCTCTTTAAAAAATCACTATCAGCCTCTCCGCAAGTTATTTACATTGATATTTCATATCTCATTCATACCACGCAACTATGATCAGCATAAAAAAAGCACACCCCTAGGTGTGCTTTTTTTTGACTAGGTACAGATTAACCTGCTTGGTCTAACAACATGCTACGGATGTGACCGATTGCTTTAGTTGGGTTAAGACCTTTAGGACAAACCGATACACAGTTCATGATGCCTTTACAACGGAACAAGCTGAATGGGTCGTCAAGACGAGCCAAACGATCTTGAGTTGCAGTATCGCGAGAGTCAATGATGAAGCGGTATGCATTCAACAATGCTGAAGGACCCAAGAACTTGTCCGGGTTCCACCAGAATGATGGGCATGAAGTTGAACAACATGCACAAAGAATACATTCATACAAACCATCTAAGTGTTCACGTTCTTCAGGAGACTGTAAACGCTCTTTCGCTGGTGCAGGCTGGTTATTGATCAAGAATGGATGAATCTTGTCGTACTGATCGTAGAACTGATTCATATCCACAACTAAATCTTTTACCACGGGTAAACCAGGTAAAGGACGAACCGTAATCACTTCCGGTAAATCGTTCAGGTTCCAAAGACACGCCAAACCATTTTTACCATTGATGTTCACACCATCAGAACCACAAATACCTTCGCGGCATGAACGACGGAATGTCAAAGATTCGTCTTGTACTTTCAACGCAAGAAGAGCATCAAGCAACATACGGTGCTTGTCAGTCAACTCAAGTTTAAAAGTTTGCATGTACGGTGCTTTATCCTTATCAGGATCGTAGCGGTAGATATTAAATGTACGAGTACCTCTACTCATCTTACTTCTCCTAATTAGAACGTACGTGGTTTAGGTGGAATAGCATCAACCGACAATGGACGGTAACGCACTGGCTTATACTCAAGATGGTTATCTGTTGAGAACCATAATGTGTGCTTCATCCACTCATCATCACGACGACCATATGGGTAGTCAGCATGATCAGGTGACAATTCAAAGTCTACCACTGTATGCGCACCACGACACTCTTTACGAGCAGCAGCTGAAATCAAGGTCGCTTTAGCAACTTCATACAAGTTTTCAACTTCTAGAGCTTCAATACGCGCCGTGTTGAATACTTTAGATTTGTCTTTCAAATGAATGTTACGAACACGTGGCTCGATCGCAAGAATTTGCTTAACACCTTCATCAAGAAGCGCAGATGTACGGAATACACCCGCATGATCTTGAACGATATCACGGATTGCATCAGCAACTTCTTGAGCGTTTTCACCTGTAGCTGATTCGTCTAGTTTACGAATACGTGCAACAGTTTGCTCAAGTACAGTCGTTGGAAGCGGTGCATATTCATCGCCGTGGTGTTTAGTCACGTAGTCAATGATGTGTTCACCAGCAGCTTTACCAAATACAACCAAGTCAAGCAGTGAGTTAGTACCTAAACGGTTTGCACCGTGTACAGATACACATGAACACTCACCAATTGCATAAAAACCTTTTACAGGTTTAGTGAAGTTACGACCTTCAGCATTGGTAGAATAAACATCAGTTTCTTTGTTGTAATGTGCTTCAAGCGGCGTAGTTTCGCGGCTTTCAGGTACAACAACCTGACCATGAATATTGGTAGGAATACCACCCATTTGGTAATGGATTGTTGGTACTACTGGAATTGGCTCTTTAGTGATGTCAACGTTCGCGAATTTCTTACCAATCTCGAATACAGATGGAAGACGTTTCATGATGGTGTCAGCACCCAAGTGAGTCATATCAAGAAGGATATAATCACCTTTAGGACCACAACCGCGACCTTCTTTGATTTCCTGGTCCATAGAACGTGATACGAAGTCACGTGGCGCCAAGTCTTTCAAAGTTGGAGCATAACGTTCCATGAACGGTTCGCCGTCTTTGTTACGAAGGATTGCACCTTCACCACGACAACCTTCAGTCAACAATACGCCTGCGCCCGCAACACCTGTAGGGTGGAACTGCCAGAATTCCATATCTTGTAATGGAATACCCGCACGAGCTGCCATACCAAGACCGTCACCAGTGTTGATATAAGCGTTTGTAGATGCACGGTAAACACGACCAGCACCACCAGTAGCGAATAATGTTGCTTTGGCTTGGAATACTGCGATTTTACCGGTTTCTTGGTCAATTGCAGTTACACCAAGTACATCGCCTGCTTCATTACGGATCAAATCAAGCGCGATCCATTCAACAAAGAATTGAGTACCCATTTTCACATTGCTTTGATAAAGCGTGTGAAGAAGCGCGTGACCAGTACGGTCGGCAGCAGCACATGCGCGAGGAACAGCTTTTTCACCGTAGTTCGCAGAGTGACCACCGAATGGACGTTGGTAAATTGTACCGTCCGCGTTACGGTCAAATGGCATACCAAGGTGTTCAAGTTCATAAACAACTTGAGGCGCTTCACGTGTCATGAACTCGATCGCGTCTTGGTCACCTAACCAGTCAGAACCTTTCACTGTGTCATAGAAGTGATAGTGCCAGTTATCTTCTTGCATATTACCAAGAGATGCACCAATACCACCCTGTGCCGCAACAGTGTGTGAACGTGTTGGGAATACTTTAGTCAGTACTGCAACTTTCAAACCCGCTTGAGCAAGTTGGTAAGAAGCGCGCATGCCTGAACCACCACCACCAACGATGACTGCATCGAAAGTTTGATGTGGAATATTTGTGTAATCTTCTTTAGGGGTTATAGCGCCCATGATTGTTTCCTATCAATTCGCCCAAAAAATCTGGATCGCCCAGATTGCATATGCAAATACAGCAATGATCACTGCTGAAGTCAGCACCAAACGCAAGCCTGAAGCTGAAGGACCCATTTGACGAGTAGTCACATAATCAGTGAATACCTGCCACATGCCGATCCAAGCGTGTGTGACAAGAGATAAGACTGCCAATAAAGATAAAATCTTCATTGGTAATGTCATCATGAAGCCGTACCATTGTTCGTAATTGAATCCACCATGAAAAAGGATCCAACCCAATACCACAACAGTATAAACAGCTAATACAACAGCACTTACACGTTGGATATACCAATCGCGAGAACCTGAACCCGTTAAACCTGTAGCACTTTTCATTAGAGAACAATCCATACAAATGATGCGACAATTGAAATCGCAGCCAAGATCAATGAAATAGTAGCTGCTACACGACCACTTTGCAGTTCTTCAGCAAAACCAAGGTCTGCAAGTAAATGCTTAACACCCATAATGAAATGGAAAAGTAAGCCGGCTACAAATACCCATACGATAAAACGTACAATGAAGCCGCCAAAGATTGCCTGAACTTCAGCAAAACCTTCAGCAGAAGACAATGATTTGTCTAAAAGCCACAAAAGTACCGGTACAAGTAAAAATACGATCACACCAGAAAGACGGTGTAGAATTGATGCAATAGCCACAGGGGATTTTAAGTTTACTTCTAAAACTTGACCCATGGACAAATTGACAGGTCTGTTGCTTTTCACAGCGGGCATCCTGTAAGTAAAAACTCCATCCGGAGTTTGTTGGAATTAATTCGAAGGAAAGCTAGCATTTTTAGGCTATTACTATATCTAGCAATACCTAAATTTAAAACGACACTGAATTATAAAACGTGAACTATCAAAACACAAACAGTCACATTTAGCTTTTCTATAAAAAACCATTAAATAAGAATCATTAACATTAATTGTTCAATATATGCAGACAAAATAAATCTAACAAAATTAACCTATATAGTTGGTTTTTATTAATTAAAGTTTAAATTTACTGATCGTTTTTTACTTTAATAATTTAAATAATTTATTTAGACTAAAGATGAACAAGTAATTACTATATTTTACAACACCATTAGCTACATTCACACTCTCTATAATAGATTTTATTTTTAATATAAATATACAACATTTACTAAAATTATACTCATTAAATATCATGAAACGAAATAACCACTTAATCTGTGTATAACCTCCCTACATAGCAAAATCACGCTTAATTCTTCAGCAAAATTATGGGATATTTTTCATCTTTTGAACAAATAAACAGCATTTCAGTACATATTCAGCAGCTATTTTTTAACCAAACAAACTTTATTTTACTCTTCACTTATCGCTTTTAATTATGACCAAGAAAACAACAACAAAAACACCAGAAAGAGGTAAGTTACGAAAATTCTAATCATTTAGAATATAAAAACCAACAAATAACTGGGATTTATCAGAGTTTTTAAGAATTAAAAATTGCTTACAATTCAAACAACATGCATATTTTTTTCTGCAACTTATTTTCATTTGACATATTATACTGCGTCGATACTGATATTTTCCTTTTCGCTACTGGATTATTTTTGACCAAATCCCCGTGAGAGCGTCTCTTTTTATCCATAAGTATAATTGACAAAATTTCAGTACTCACTAATCTTATAGCAAATTTTTGACCCGTCTGATTCGCGCATTAAAAGATTAGTACTACGAGTCAGATAAAACATTCACCAGGACAGGAGATCTATTGAATGTCTGAAGCAACTGGCAAAAAAGCCGTTTTACAGCTTGATGGCAAAGAAATTGAATTACCAATTTACAGCGGCACATTGGGCCCAGATGTAATCGACGTTAAAGATGTGTTGGCCGCAGGTCACTTTACTTTTGATCCTGGTTTTATGGCAACAGCTGCATGTGAATCTAAAATCACATTCATCGATGGTAACAAAGGTGTTCTTCTACACCGCGGTTACCCAATCGACCAGCTTGCAACTAAAGCAGACTATCTAGAAACTTGCTACTTATTGTTAAACGGCGAACTTCCAACAGCTGAACAAAAAGTAGAATTTGATGCTAAAGTTCGTAACCATACGATGGTTCACGACCAAGTTAGCCGTTTCTTCAATGGTTTCCGTCGTGACGCTCACCCGATGGCAATTATGGTTGGTGTAGTTGGTGCGCTTTCTGCGTTCTATCACAACAACTTGGACATCGAAGATGTTAACCACCGTGAAATTACTGCAATCCGCTTGATTGCTAAAGTTCCTACGCTAGCAGCTTGGAGCTACAAATATACAGTTGGTCAACCATTCGTTTATCCACGTAATGACTTGAGCTACGCTGAAAACTTCTTGTACATGATGTTTGCTACTCCTGCAGACAAAGACTACAAAGTTAACCCAATTCTTGCTAAAGCAATGGACCGTATCTTTACGCTTCATGCTGACCACGAACAAAACGCGTCTACTTCTACAGTACGTTTAGCGGGTTCTACTGGCGCTAACCCTTACGCATGTATCGCTGCAGGTATTTCTGCACTTTGGGGTCCTGCTCACGGTGGTGCGAACGAAGCTGTTCTTAAGATGCTTGATGAAATCGGCACTGTAGAAAACGTTGCTGGCTTCATGGAAAAAGTGAAAACTAAAGAAGTTAAACTTATGGGCTTCGGTCACCGAGTTTATAAAAACTTCGATCCACGTGCGAAAGTAATGAAAGAAACTTGTGATGAAGTTCTTGCTGCTCTAGGCATTAACGATCCACAACTTGCTTTGGCTATGGAACTTGAACGTATCGCGCTTTCTGACGAATACTTCATCAAACGTAACTTATACCCTAACGTAGACTTCTACTCAGGTATCATCCTTAAAGCGATTGGTATCCCGACTGAAATGTTTACTGTAATCTTCGCTCTTGCACGTACTGTTGGCTGGATCAGCCACTGGTTAGAAATGCACAGCGGCCCTTACAAAATCGGTCGTCCACGTCAGCTTTACACTGGTGAAGTTCAACGTGACATCCAAGGTCGTTAATTCTTCAAGAATTAATGATTTAAAAAACCACCCTTTCGGGTGGTTTTTTAATACCTGAAATAAAATAATTTAAAGTATTTGATACGTTTTTTGATGAACAAGATGAAATCAGGTTTTTTGCATCAAAAAGGGAATACAGGCTTCATATGCACCGCACTCTTCGCCACGCGTTTTTTTAATAAAATAGTCCTGCACCATCTGCGCCTGCTGCTCTACTCCATATTGCAAAAACTGTTTACCCTGCTCAAGAACATAATGATATTTACGGTCAAATAGCGCTTTACGCACCACCGCCACACCTTGCTGAATTTGCCAAACATGGGTTAACTCATGAATAAACCAGGATTGTTGCCCCAGCGGCATTTTGGAGAAATCTTCACACCAGTTCTTCGGATTGAAATAAATATGCCCGTTCGGGCTGATTGCATAATTCTTCAAAACAGCGCGATGTGCCACGATGCAAATAGCATCCAGCTGCAAATGAGGCCCAAAAACAGACTCCGCAAGCCTTCTCTCACCTGCGCTCAGCTTTCGGCTTTTAATTTCAAACAAGCGATTAAATCTTTGCCAAATAGCTTTCATAAAAATGTCATTGTGCCTCGTCACCACTACAAATGAACCGCTTGTTCATTTTCTCATGATCGCTGTAGCTTTTTGTCTAAATTCGGATTTTTTTTTGTTTTTTTCTCTACAAATGACTCAATTCGTATATAGTATCGGATTGCTAATTATTGATTAATTCTTCTTTTTGTTTTGTTTATTATCGCATACACAGCGTTGAATCAATAACCATAAACAATCATCAGTCTGTGTATACATCCCTATAGGTATAGGATTAAGTTGGAATGAAAAGTTTTAAAATTGCCCTTGCACAATTCTCTCCGCATATTGGCAATATCG
The DNA here is from genome assembly GCF_037402435.1 of Acinetobacter sp. NS-4. Lineage (NCBI taxonomy): Bacteria > Pseudomonadati > Pseudomonadota > Gammaproteobacteria > Moraxellales > Moraxellaceae > Acinetobacter > Acinetobacter sp. NS-4. The sequence goes on from NZ_JBBEUE010000002.1 coordinate 136,828, forward strand.
AAGCAAATGCTCAAAAAATGCTTGAACAGGTGAATGAAGCCAAAAAACAAAAAGCTGATTTAATTATCTTCCCAGAGCTTTCAACATTAGGCTACCCTGCAGAAGACTTGTTACTTCGCCCTAGCTTGGTGAAACGTACACAGAAAGCATTTGAACAATTAAGCCAAGTCAAAGATATTGTGATGGTGTTTGGTTTCGTTAATCAAACTGAAGATGGTCAGCGTTATAACGCAGCTGCCGTAATGAAAGATGGTCAAGTTCTTGGAATCTATAACAAGCAAAACTTGCCAAACTACAGTGTATTTGATGAAAAACGCTATTTTAATGAAGGACATCAGCATCTGGTATTTGAATACCTAGGTCATAAGTTTGGTGTGCTGATTTGTGAAGATATCTGGTCACTCAACACTGTACACCAATTGTCTCAGCTCAATGTTGAAACTGCTTTAGTGTTAAATGCTTCACCTTATGAAGTCGGCAAACCTCAGCACCGTCTGAGCACCATGAGTGAGCTGGCTAAACAATTGAACATTAATCTGGTTTATGCCAACCAGGTTGGTGGTCAAGATGATCTAATCTTTGACGGCACCAGTTTCGTGATCAATAAAGATGGCGGTATTGCCTTACAAGCGCCAAGCTTTAAAGAAGATCTTTATTACGCGGAATACGAAGCTGAACAAAAAGCCTTCACTGTTGGGCAAGTTACCCCTGTGCTGGATACCATGGCCGAAATTTATCAAGGTCTGGTTTTGGCAACCCGTGATTATGTTCAGCGCTCTGGTTTTCCTGGCGTCATTCTTGGTTTATCCGGCGGGATCGACTCTGCATTAACACTGGCGATCGCCGTAGATGCCATTGGTGCAGATAAAGTCCAGGCGGTGATGATGCCCTATACCTATACTGCGCAAATCAGTGTGGAAGATGCAGCTGCACAGGCGAAAAATATGGGTGTGACTTTTGGTATTGCCGAAATCAACCCTATTGTGAACAGCTTCATGCAAACCCTGTATCCATTCTTTGGCAATAGCCCTGCTGATGCGACTGAAGAAAACCTGCAAGCGCGCGCTCGTGGCACTTTGTTGATGGGCTTGTCGAACAAGTTTGGCAATATGGTACTGTCTACCGGCAACAAATCTGAACTTTCTGTAGGATACTGCACCCTGTACGGCGATATGGTCGGTGGTTATGCAGTTCTTAAAGATGTATATAAAACCATTGTGTTTGAACTGGCTAAATACCGTAACAGCATTGCCGATGCGCCAGTCATTCCGGAACGTGTGATTACCCGTCCACCTTCTGCAGAACTTCGTCCTGACCAGAAAGACCAGGATTCATTACCGGCGTATGAAGTGCTTGATGCTATTCTTTATGCTTATATTGAAGAAGATATGAGTCAGGATGACATCATTGCCAAAGGTTTTGATGCAGAGGTGGTCAAGAAAGTGATTCGTTTGGTAGACCGTAACGAATATAAACGCCGTCAAGCTGCGATTGGTCCACGTATTAGTCCACGTACATTTGGCCGCGAACGCCGCTATCCAATCATGAATGGATGGGCACCAGGTGTCTAAGCAGGACCTAGCCCAACAGTTTGCTCAAGCACTTATGCTTGAGCAAACCCTTTTTATAAAAAAACAATTATTAGCAGAACAAAATAATCCCTATATCGAAAAATTTGTTCATTATCTTTATACCCATTCCGAACAGGTTTTGTTAAAACAGGTCATCACATTTCAGTCTTTACAAGAGGTGGTTCAAAAATATGCCTTTGAATTGAATCTAGGTGCTGAAATTTTAGAGTTCATCGGGGTTGTTTCTCAAAGAATTCATCAGCTGGCAATGAACAGCCAGACTCAAATCAACGCGCTGCTTTCAGATGAAAATTTTGAATTATGGATGTACAAGATTCTTGAACTGGACCAATTGCGTCATTACATCCATGACAGCTTGCAGCACAATCCGCAAGTCAAGCATGTCAGCTTACAACTGGCCAATCAGATTCTTGAAAGCAATACGCCATGGCTGGATCATCTACGCAAGCTCAATACCCATCAACAAGGTTTGGGTTCTAAAATACTCAGTTTTATTCAAGACCAGCAACAGGCTATTGAGCTCAAACTGGAGCAGCAACTTGCTCACGCTCTGGTCAAACAGCTTGCCAACCTGTTTTTACTGCCGAATGAAGAGCTGGCAGATATCAGCCTGCATTTATGGGAAGATATTAAGCAAAGAACCCTACAAGAAGCTTTTTCTCAATTTCAGGCCATCGACTTTGAAGAGTTCTTCATCTTGGTCTATGAAACATGGCGACAGCTCAGACAAGGTGAATACCTACAGCAAGTAGTTCTGGATGTGGTTGCAGGTTTTTACGATTACTTTGCCGACTACAACCTACAGGAACTGTTGCAATCTGTAGGATTGAATGAAGAAGATTTATATCAAGAAGCACGACGCTTTTTACCCTACACTCTTCAGGCTTTGGAACAACAGGGTTTATTGGATGGCATTATTCAGGAATTGATTTCACCCTTCTATTCAAGTGAAAGCACCCATCAATTTATTGAGCAGTTCATTCAGGAAAAATTGTAAGTTTCTTTTATATGTGGCCATTTAGTTATGGCACTCACTTTTTTAACCCACAAAAAAAGAGACCATGCTGAGAGCATGGTCTATAAAAATGGTGGCTATGACGAGACTTGAACTTGTGACCCCCGCATTATGAGTGCGGTGCTCTAACCAACTGAGCTACATAGCCGTAAACTGTGTGCGCATTATCTAAATTTCAGAGATTAGCGTCAAGCCCTTTATTTGATGAGTGTTCAGAGTTTGAGCACTTTATTTCCTTTCAGTTAATATTTAAGCAAAACCACCATTTATTCATGCTATTTTTTCTTTAATCTCATCAAAAAAGCATTTAAGAGTCGAGATAAAGATGCCTCAATTCAAATTCATCGCTATCAGTTTAATCGCCCTGACTACCACAGCCTGCCAACTGATTTCACCCTTGTTTGTGAACTACAATGGGGTACGAATGGATGTAGCACGCTGGACCAACAATCAACAACTCCTGAGCATGTAACAAAAACGCAGTCTTGCCCAGCTGAGTAAAGCACAACAAAAACTTTATCGAATTGAACAGATTCCGCAAGATCAGAAATTAGCCATTGCTACGCAAAACCAGATTGCCTTACATTGCGCCCGACTCTATGTTTCAGAACATAAAATAAATCAACTGCAACTGATTGTATTTGGCAAAGATAAAAAGCAACAGATTCTGGAAAAACATGATCAAGAATTTCCGAAAGTAAAACTCGAGGCTAGTGTAATTCAATGTGAATAATAATTTTTTAAGATAAATTTTAAGCATAAAAAAAGACCACGCTTTTAGAAGCGTGGTCTATTAAAATGGTGGCTATGACGGGACTTGAACCTGTGACCCCCGCATTATGAGTGCGGTGCTCTAACCAACTGAGCTACATAGCCAAAACTGTGCGCGTATTATCTATTTCAAGCAATCTTATGTCAAGAAATATCACGCAATAATTGTAAAAAAATCTGGTGAAGTGAGCCGATAAGCCGGGTTCTGTCGTGAACGATCATTCCTCTAGGCGTACAATCACTCGTACGCTCAAGCGACCTACCCGAATCCAGCACGGGCCGTGCCTGAAGGATTCCTATTTGGTCTTGCTTCTGGTGGGGTTTACCTTGCCGTGAACTGTTACCAGACACGCGGTGCGCTCTTACCGCACCCTTTCACCCTTACCATCTCTCTTGGTCTCCCCGAAAGGAAATTGCAAAGATGGCGGTCTACTCTCTGCTGCACTTGCCGTCGGCTTTCACCGCCCAGGCGTTACCTGGCACCCTGCCCTATGAAGCCCGGACTTTCCTCCCCTGCTTCAATCACGGAGATTTCCACAGCAGCGATCGTCTGGCTCACTTCGGGGCGTATGCTAACAAATTTCAGCATTAATTACTGGTGCTTTTTTGTGCAATCAGCTTTTTATATTTTTCCATCAGCTCATCTTGCGATTCCACATGCTGGGGATCATGCGGAATACAATCGACAGGACAGAATAATTGACACTGCGGTTGATCATGATGCCCGACACATTCGGTACACAAATCCGGGTGAATTTCATAAATGACTTCACCCATAAATATTGCCTCATTCGGGCACACCGGCTCACAGACATCACAATTGATGCATTCATCGGTAATATATAAAGACACGCTACCAACCTTGCTGCTGTTTCCGCTTAAAGGCTTCAACCACAGCTTGCGGTACAAACTGGGTCACATCACCATTTAAACGTGCTATTTCACGTACCAACGTAGATGAAATAAAAGAATATTGCTCTGAAGGGGTTAAAAACACCGCTTCAAAATTCGAATCAAGGCGACGATTCATATTGGCCAATTGAAATTCGTATTCAAAGTCAGATACTGCACGCAAACCACGAAGCACTGCTGTAGCTTTTTGTTCATTAAAGAAATTGACCAACAAACCATCAAAGCCTACAAATTCAACATTGTCCAAATGGCTAAGCGATGCTTTTGCCAACTCTACGCGTTCTTGCAAACTAAACACCGGGTTTTTATGATGACCAATGGCAATCGCGACCACGACTTCATCAAACATTTTTGATGCACGTGTCACAAGGTCAATATGGCCGTTGGTGATTGGATCAAAAGTTCCCGGATAAATCACGCGAGTTTTAGACATCCATTTGTACCCTGTTTGTTATGTAGAACTGTATTTTAGCAAAATCTTGATTTATTGGTGAAGAAACTCCATTAATTTAAAAACTTCAACTCAATTCAAGATGCGGTACAATAGTAGTAAGTTTGGAAGTATCAGATTATGGCGAAAGCAAGTATTGTAGTTAAAAAAAATAACGGCGGCACGATTGCACTCAACAAACGTGCACGCCACGATTATTTTATTGAAGAAAAATTTGAAGCGGGGCTTTCTTTACAAGGTTGGGAAGTCAAATCAATGCGTGCAGGTCGCATGACCATTGTAGAAAGCTATATTACCTTTAAAAATGGTGAAGCCTTCTTGTTTGGTGCACAAGTTCAGCCTTTGCTGAGTGCATCCACACACGTCGTTCCTGAAGCAACGCGTACACGTAAACTTTTGCTGAACCGCCGTGAAATTGAAAAGCTCATGGGTGCGATTAACCAAAAAGGTTATTCGTGTGTGCCATTGGCATGTTATTGGAAAGGTCCAAATGCCAAGCTGGAAATTGCCTTGGTTAAAGGTAAGCAGTTACACGACAAGCGTGCCACAGAAAAAGATCGTGACTGGCAACGCGATAAGGCTCGGATTTTCCATAAATAATTTTACATCAATAAAAAAACCTCCAACTAAGGAGGTTTTTTTATTGATATTCAAAAATGATTATTTGAATTTATTTAACAACAAGGCAATGTATTCACCAAACCAGATTGCCGTATCCAAGTCACCTTGTGGAGGAGTCACTTCAACCGGCGCATTATCGGATTGGGTCATGAGTCCCAGAAAGCTCGACATGCGGTTTAGATCCTGTGTACTGCGTCCGGTGGGCATCATCGGCAGGCCTGTCCATAACATGCCATGCTGCATGGCAAACAGGTTAATCTGTTGCAACACTGCCAGCTTATCTCCGCTTAAACCACCACCATTGGTGAAACCGGCCGCGATCTTGCCTTGCCAGGTGCGTGCTAACCAGCGTTTGGAAGATTGCTCCATAAACTGTTTCAAACCCGAGGTAATACTGCCCATATAGGTAGGACAACCCAACATGATCGCATCGGCCTGATCCAATACATCCCAATCCACCTGTTCAATGTTCATGCAGTGCACATGAATACCCGCTTGCTTGGCACCTTGTGTAATAAAAGAAGCAACCTTTGCGGTATGACCATATGGGCTGTGATAAACGATGGCAAGCGATTTAGAAGATAAAGACATATCAATAAAAACAATAAATTTTAATCAAGTTTAACAGTTTCAAGCCATAAACACGAATGTCGCCATGCGTCCTGTTTTGGCTTCACGGCGATAGGAAAAATATTCCCCTGTCTGCTGATAGCTGCATTGATCGCCTCCCAGCACCAACTCAACACCGTGTTGCTTTAAGATAAACCGTGCAATAGCGTATAAGTCTGCATAAAACTTACCCGCTTTTTCACCGGCTTTAAAAGCACTGTCCAGTTCAGGATATTTGGAGCAAAAAGCCGTTTTGACTTCTTCACCAATTTCAAAACAAGGCTGACTGATCGCAGCGCCTAACCATGCCCACGTCGGCTGAGTTTGCATGGTCGCAATAGTATTTTCCACAATACCACCCGCCAGACCACGCCAACCGGCATGGAGATTCGCGATTTCCGTGCCATCTGCATTGCCAAGCACGACAGGCAGGCAATCAGCCGTCATCATCATTAAAGCATGTGCTTTACGCTGTGTGACCAGACCATCTCCCTCCAAAGCCAGAAAAGAAATTTCTTCATTGATACTATGGCAGATGGTGCTATGCGTTTGTGTCATCCAGGTGACTTTATCGACGCCAAATTCAGCAAACTGTTGCAGCAAGGCCATACGGTGCTGCTGTACACGTTTTGCGTCATCATGGACATGCAATGCCAGGTTAAATCCAGCCAGTTCAGGTTGAGCTGAGGCCAGCGTTTTCTCATGATGCACGCGGGTCTGCCCAACATATACACCTAGTGGAAGCCCTTGAACAAATTGCATGTCTATTTCCTTGTGCTTTTCCCTATGATTCATATCAAGCCTTAAAACGGCTTAATAGGCTTTATTTTCACTGCGCAATACCTCAACCAGTTGTGCGAAGTCATCTGACCATGGCGCTTCAAACATCATTTCCTCACCGCTACGAGGATGAACTAGGCCAAGTTTGGCTGCATGCAAGGCCTGACGTCTAAAGTTACGTAAAGTATCACCCAGCAATTCTGAAGCACCTGCCGGTACACGAACACGGTTCATATAGACCGGATCACCAACCAGACCAAAGCCCAAATAACTAAAATGTACACGAATCTGATGGGTACGACCGGTTTCCAGACGCGCCTGCACACGGGTAAAATGCTGGAAACGCTCTTTCACATTGTAATGAGTGACCGCATCTCGACCACCTGGCAAAACTGCCATTTTCACGCGATCTACCGGATGGCGCTTGATTGGCTCATCAATGGTACCGCCAGCAATAATATTGCCGTAAACAATCAGGTCATAGACCCGGTAAACCGATTTCTTCGCCAATTGCTTGCTTAAAGAAAATTGCGCTTCCAGATTTTTTGCCACCACCAGCAAACCGCTGGTGTCTTTATCAATACGGTGCACCAGACCGGCGCGTGACAATTCGGCAGATTTTGGATAATGATAAAGCAAGGCATTGACCAAAGTACCCGAGCTGTTTCCAGCACCCGGATGAACCACCATGCCGACCGGTTTGTTAATGACAATAATATCGTCATCTTCATACACCACATTTAAGGGAATATTTTCCGGCTGGCTTGTGGTTTGAACTTCCAGCTCAACATCGAGCGTTAACAGCTCATTGCCTTCACATTTATACTTAGGTTTAACAGTGTTACCATTTACCAACAAATGACCATCTTTCAGCCACTGCTTTAATTTTTCACGGGAAAAATCATTCCAGATTAACGCTGCAACCTGATCGATACGTTGCCCCAAATAGCTTTCATCCAATTGAAATTGCAACGATAAACGTGTTGCAGTTGAGTCTGAAGTATGGTTATCTGCATCCTCAGAATCTTCAAGTAAATTGAAATCAGTTTCAGGGACATTAGAATTAGAAGATTGTGCTTGACTCATTTGCTCATTCAGACAAAAGTGGTTTAATAGTGCAATTGTAGCTCATTGCCCGTATTAACAGAGGAATTTTTATGTCGTTACCACGTTATAAAATGACAATGCTTGCTTTATCTTTAGGCGTTGCGTCGGCAATAGTGGGCTGTAGCAGTAATCCAAAGAAAGATGTGGTGGACACAGGACCGCAGTCTAGCGAGCAAGTTTATATTCAAAAAGCTGAAAAAGCCCTTGAACGTGGTCAATATACCGACGCGGCCAAACATTTAGAAGCCATAGATACCTATTACCCTACAGGTGAATATGCGCAACAAGCACAATTAGAATTGTTGTACGTTAAATTTCAACAAAAAGATTATGAGGGTGCAATTGCCCTTGCCGAACGTTTTATTCGTTTAAATCCGCAACATCCAAATGTGGACTATGCCTACTATGTTCGTGGCGTGGCGAATATGGAACAGAATTACGATAGTCTGTTACGTTATACCTCATTAAAGCAGGCTCACCGTGATGTGAGCTATTTAAAAGTCGCTTATCAGAACTTTGTCGATTTCATCCGTCGTTTCCCATCGAGTACCTATGCGGTAGATGCAGCACAGCGTATGAAGTTTATTGGTAACGAGCTGGCTGAAAGTGAAATGAACGCAGCACGTTTTAATATTAAACGTAAAGCCTGGCTAGCGGCTATTGAACGTTCACAATGGGTAGTCGAACACTATCCACAAACCCCGCAAGTTCCTGAAGCTTTAGCGACCATGGCTTATGGCTATGACAAGCTAGGCGATACGCAAACTTCACAGCAATACGTTGAAGTGTTAAAGCTGAATTATCCACATCTGGTTAAAGCAGATGGTAGCGTGAATATGCGTGCCGCGCATGGTGAAGGTAGCTGGTTTAACCGCGCTACTTTAGGTGTTTTTGGTCGTGAAGCGCAAAACTCTACCGAAGCAGAGCAACAGCAAATTTCAGAACAGTCTGAAAAGCGCAGTCTCACCAATCGTTTAAGTTTTGGTTTGCTGGATCGTCCTAAAACTGAAAGCAGCATCCCTCCTGCACCAGAACAACAACCTCAACAAGAAACACCAACCGCAAAATAAGCGTAGCTTAATCGGTCGCATTTTCATGAAGGGCAAGTTATCATACTTGCCCTTTTGTTATTTCAATGCGTCATATTGATCATTTTGCGCAAAAGGTATACAAATTAACTTTTAACCGAATCACGCAATTTAAACTTGCGTACATTCTGACAGCTTATTTGTCAGTCATTTATAGATAGATCACAACCCGATTGCATACCTATGGCTATTCCTCAACACACGATTGATCAAATCCTGGATCGTACCGATATTGTCGATCTGATTGGTCAGCGCGTGAAACTTAAGAAAACCGGTCGCACCTATTCAGGATGCTGCCCTTTTCATCAGGAAAAATCGCCATCTTTTCATGTCTATCGCGACAAGCAATATTTTCATTGTTTTGGCTGCCAGGCCAACGGCAACGCCATTCGCTTTTTAATGGACATTGACGGTCGTAACTTTATCGACGTGATGAAGGATCTGTCGAGCCGAACCGGGATTGAACTGCCGAAAGACAATAACGACAGCAATAAAATCAAATATAAACGTGAAGCAACAAAACCTGCTCCCACAGTACAGGTGCAAGAAAAGCCGAAAAGCACCGCCGATCAAACGGTAGATGCAGCACCTGTAGCGAATTTTGATCCTTTTGCAGAATTTCAGGCTCAAGAAACCGAATACTATGGCGATCCCTTTGCATCCTTTGAACAGATGCCAATGGAAGAAACCGCACAAGACGGCAACCTGTTTGATTTACTGGAAAATATTGCCCAGTATTACCAACGTCAATTACCGCAAAGTGCCAGTGCACAGCAGTATTTTAAGCAGCGTGGCTTAAGCGCAGAGACCATTGATTATTGGCGCTTAGGCTATGCACCAGAGGATTGGCAACACCTTGAAAAGGCCTTTCCACAAGATCTCGAAGGCTTAAAACTGCTGGGTCTGATCCGTACCAGTGACAATGGCCGTGATTTTGACCTACTGCGTGACCGGGTGATTTTCCCGATTCGAGATGCTAAAGGACGTGTAGTCGGTTTTGGTGGTCGTGCCTTAAATGACGAAATCAAGCCCAAGTACATCAACTCGCCTGACTCTGAAGTGTTCCATAAAAACCAGTTACTCTATGGTTTATATGAAGGCCGCAAGCAGAAAGCCCAAGACTGGCTGATGGTTGAAGGTTATATGGATGTGATTGCCTTGCAGCAATATGGTATTGCTGGAGCCGTCGCAACACTAGGTACTGCAAGTAACACCGAACACCTGAATATTTTATTCAAGCAGAATAACCGTATCACGATTGCTTTTGATGGAGATACAGCTGGACAAAAAGCTGCCCGTCGTACTTTGGAAATAGCCCTGCCGCTGCTGAATGATGGCCGTGAACTGAAGTTTTTTGTGCTGCCCAATGATCACGATCCGGATTCTCTGATTCGCCGTGAAGGCTTAGAAAGCTTTCAACGCATGTTGCAAGCCGCGCCTTTATTATCCGAGTTTGTTTTTGCGCATTTAACTCAAAATCATAACAGCACATCGCCTGAAGGTAAAAGTCAGGTCATGGGTGAGTTAAAACAGCTCACTGAACTGCTACCAAAACATGGCTCTTATCGTTATTTACTACAGCAATATTTCCGTGAAAAGCTCGGTTATAGTCGCAAATGGCAGCCGCAAGTCAACAATGATGCATCCTTAAGCTTTAGCACCAAGATTGATGCTGAAGAATATGTGATTGCGATTTTGATGAATCACCCCTATCTGTATATTCATTTTGAACCTCTGCGGGCATTGATTTCACCTGATCAACTGCTGTTTAAAATTTTAAATATCTTGAATATTATTTTTGATGATTTACCCGATGATACCGAGCTGTCGCAGTATTATGTATTAGGGGCATGCGCAGCTTATCACCATGACTTGCAACATATTTTACTGCAAGCCAATATCAGTGATTACACCTCTTCACCTGAGCAGGCCGATAAACTGGCGGAAGATTTCTCCATTAAACTGCAATACCAATGCCTGCAACAAAAACTTAAATCGAAGAAATTTGCCAGCATTGCCGAAATGCGCAATCTGAAACAGAAGATTTATGAGATTGATAAAAAACGCTCGCTGACCCTGTTAGAAGAATAAGCGAGCGGCAGTCACTTACTGCTTATGATTCGTGCTTGGTGTTACGCCGTTTGGCAAATACATCATCTAATTGATCACGCAGCGATTCGAAATAACCCGGATCTTCAGCCTTGGCGGCTTGTCGCAATAAGATAGACGTCGGATGCAGTAATTTTTGTGTCAGGCGATGCGACAATTCCTGTAAAACCTGCTCCGGATTGTCACCACTGGCCATACGAGACATCGCCAAAGCCAGTTCTTCTTGTCGAAGTGCTTCACCCTGTTCACGATAAGCTTGAATGGTACTACCAGCTTTTTTAATTTTTTGCTGGGTCAGTAACTCTGTAGCTAACTGATTGACCATTACCTCTGCTTCAACTGCAGCCTGGCGACGTTGGGCCAGATTGTCATCAATCACGCTCTGTAAATCATCGACGCCATAAAGATAGACGCCATCTAGAGATTCAACTTTGGGATCGATATCGCGCGGAACAGCCAAATCAACCAACAGCATTTGTTGATAGCGACGTTTTTTTAAAGCCGTCTTGACATCTTGATATGAAATGACCTGATGCAAACTACCGGTACAGCTGGAAATGACATCTGCACGGTGCAAATTTGCAGCCAGTTCAGAAAATTCAATAATTTCTACATCGACACGATGCGCAATTTCTTGTGCCAAGGTTTCAGCACGAGCACGGGTCCGATTGCAAATCAAAACTTTACCCACGCCCATTTCCGCCAGATGTTTCGCCACCAGACTATTCATTTCACCTGCAGCAACCACCATCACGGTCAGCTTTTCTGGTTTGCTAAATACTTGTAAGGCCAACTGGGCAACCGCATAGCCCATAGAAACCGCATGGCTACCCACAGCAGTTTCCGAGCGCACACGTTTCGCTGCATAAAAGGCATATTCAAAAATACCGTTCAAGTTTGCAGAAACAGTATTTGCATCTTTAGCCAGAGAAAGTGCAGACTTTACTTGTCCTAAAATTTGCGGTTCACCCAGCATCAAGGAATCCAATCCACTGGCAACTCGCATCAGATGCGTTACAGCCTGTGCATTTTCATAGCGATAGACATGATTAAATAATTGTTTAGCATCTATGCCATTTGCTTGGGCGAGCCAATTCATTACCATATCTGCATTTTCAGACATGGCATAAACTTCGGTGCGGTTACAGGTAGACACCACGACCATATCGTTCAGGTCATGTTTTTGGCTTTGTAGGCTAAGCAATTGCATTAATTTTTCAGGATTAAATGCAATCTGCTCACGCAGTTCTACAGAAGCGGTTTGATGGTTGACACCCAATGCAAAGAAAGACATATCAGATCATCATTTCGCTAAATTTATGCTATTGTGCGGTATTGGTGTCATAAAAAGCATTACTTGGATCAAGAAAAATTGCGTCAAACAAATGGCCGGATTAACGGCATGACAATTAAGCAATATTCTACCACATTCTTACTTGTGGGTAGCATGGCTTCCAGTGCTCATATTAGAGCATCTGGAGAAATTTATCATGCCAATTCAAACTATAATGCCATAAAACAAAGCATGATTGCTGAATTTGCATTGACCTATCATGACATTCCCACAGCATTGCACAACTACACGGTGCTGGCAATTAAAAGCAATTCAAGCACGGTTAAACAGCGCGCATTAAATGTTGCTTTAGAACAAAATGACTTGAAGGCGGCACTGGATATTGCCACCCATTGGGTGGTTCAAGAACCAACCGACGTTCCAGCTTTATTTTATCTTTCACATATTGCCCTGAAATCGCATGAGTATGAACTGGCTGCGGAGACGCTGGACAAGATTTTAAACATCGACCCAGATGCAGACCTGGAAAAAATTCTCGTCGGTATTGCCCCGGAACAGCCAGAAGATCGCGAAGTATTGATTGAGGCCTTGCGCAAAAGTAAAGAACAGGACAATCCCTCGGTACTGGTACTGATTGCAGGCCTAGAAGCACAAAACGGACAGCTGGAACAGGCACTGACCACCATTAACCGTGCATTAAGGAAGCGTTCTAATGTCACAGCCTTCATTTTAATGAAGGCCAATTTGCTTAGTGCCTTGGGAAATGAAGAAGAAACCTTAAAATGGTATGATAAAGCTAGCCGTAAACATAAAAACAATTTAGAAGTGCGTTTGGCCGAAATTAAATATCTGATTAAACTCAATCAGTCGGGGAAAGCCCTCAGTAAATTACAAGGCTTACTAAAAAAATGGCCTCATGAAGAAGAAGCGCTATTTATTGCCGGCTTGACCAGTATTGACTTAAAAGAATATGAACAAGCAGAAAAATATTTGGTAGAACTGCGTTCTTCCAACCAATACCAGAATGAAGCCTATTACTATCTGGCAGTTAATGCCGAAAGAAAGCAGCATTTTGAAACAGCAAAAGCCTATTACCGGCTGGTAGATGGTAGCCTGTACACGGTTTCACGCCGCAACATGATTAATATTTTTTCTGCCCAAAATCAGCTTGCCGATGCACTGCGCTTTCTGACCCAAGAACGGGTCAATTATCCGCAATATGCCAGTTTTTTATATCAGGCGCAGGCCGATATTTTAAAACGTATGGACAATAAAAAGGCAGCCATACGCCTGCTCGATGAAGCCATCAAAAATGTCCCGGATGATCCGGAACTGATTTACTCAGAAGTGCTATTACTCGATCCTTATCAAGATCGGGACAAACTTGATAAATTATTACAAAAATTGCTGGAAATTGAGCCTAATAGCCCAACCTATCTGAATGCCTATGCCTATACCCTTGCGCTGCAAAACCGGCGTCTGGATGAAGCCCGCAAGTATGTTGAACATGCCTTGGAATTTGCTCCCGAACAAGCGTCTATTTTAGATACCCTGGGCTATATCACCTTTTTACAAAACGACTTTAAAACCTCGGCTCAGGTGTTAGAACAGGCTTATCAATTGAGTCAAAGCGTGAAAATTGGGGTGCGCTATGCAAAATCATTATACATGCAAGGTGATCTGACAAAATTTAGTAAAGTGTTACAACAATTACAAAAAAATCATCCTAATGATCCGCAATTAGAGCAATTGAAATCGTTAGTGTTACCGCAACAAATGAAAAAGAGTTAATTATCTGTATGCACATTTTTTCAAAATTGAGCTTAAGCCTGATTGCCACAAGCACCTTGATCCTAAGCGGTTGCCAGCAATATACCCAGCCTCAGGCACCCGGCGTTTCTCAACTTCCGGTAGCCGCCAATCATTTCAATCTGCAAGGTAAAATTGGGGTAAAAACACCCGGACAATCAGGGAGTGCTTTTTTCACCTGGGTACAAGAGCAGGATGAATTTGACATCGAGTTAAGCGGAATTTTAGGTGTCGGTAAAACCCAGATTTCAGGTCAACCGGGTAATGTCAGCCTCAACAGTGCCAAAACAGGTCTGATTCAAGCTGGTACGCCTGAAGAATTACTGGAACGTGCAACCGGCTGGCAAGCACCAATCACCCATTTAGTCGACTGGGTTCAGGCCCGACCGGCAACGACACAAGCAAAAATCAGTAAAGACGAGCAAAATCGTCCCATCCAGTTTCTGGAAGAGGGCTGGACCGTCGACCTGAGTTATAATGCACAAGCCCAGTTACCGAACAAGCTGATTTTAAAACAGACACTTGAGTCAGGTCAGGAAAACCGTATTACAATGCTCATTCAAAATCGTTAAGTCTATTTAAAAAGTCCAAAATTCTATGATTCGTGTTCCCTCTCCTGCCAAGCTCAATCTTTTTTTGCATATCACCAGTCGTCGTGACGACGGCTATCATGAATTGCAAAGCATTTTTCAGCTGATTGACTTGTGTGACTGGCTGGAATTTAGCCAAACAGTCAGTCCTGAAATTAGTATTGATGGATTAAGCAGCGTCGATTTGGAACAAAACCTCATTTTCAAGGCCACGCAGATTTTAAAACCTTATGCAAAAATGTATTCGGGCTTAAATATCAGCATTGAAAAAAACATTCCCATGGGTGCTGGACTGGGCGGAGGTTCATCCGATGCCGCCACCACCCTGATTGTGGTAAACCAATTATGGCAATGTGGTTTAAATATTGAGCAATTGGCAGAACTGGGTTTAAAACTGGGTGCCGATGTGCCCATTTTTGTTCATGGCCGTAATGCCTGGGCAGAAGGCATTGGTGAACACTTAACATTCATAGACTTAGATCAAAAACAATACATCGTGTTAAAACCTGACTGTTTTATCAGCACTCAACTGCTTTTTTCACAAAAAACGTTGACAAGAGACACGAAGCCTACTAAATTTTGCGCCTATCAGTTAAAGCCATTTAACTTTGGAAATAACTTTGAGCCTTTGGCAAGAAGCTTATATCCGGAAGTAAATGAAGCGATGCAGTATTTAGACCAGTTCGGTATTGCAAAACTTACGGGTACAGGTGCTTGTGTTTTTACTGAAGTAACTGCCGATATGAATATTGATGAGATTTTAGCTCATTCACCTTGTAAAGCTTACTTGGTTAATAGTTTAAATGAATCACCATTACGTCATTTCAAGGTTATATGATAGGGGCGTCGCCAAGTGGTAAGGCACCGGGTTTTGATCTCGGCATCCGTTGGTTCGAATCCAGCCGCCCCTGCCATCATTTTCATCTGTAGATTACTGTATTAGGGGCGTCGCCAAGTGGTAAGGCACCGGGTTTTGATCTCGGCATCCGTTGGTTCGAATCCAGCCGCCCCTGCCATTTAAACAGTCGTTTAAATTAATATTACAGTGATCAAATTTAGGGGCGTCGCCAAGTGGTAAGGCACCGGGTTTTGATCTCGGCATCCGTTGGTTCGAATCCAGCCGCCCCTGCCATTTTCTCAAAAAAGACAGTACAGTATTTGCTTGTTCATTTGTTAATTCACCTTGACATAGAGCAGCAAAACTATTAAAGTTCTGCCGCATTAGGGGCGTCGCCAAGTGGTAAGGCACCGGGTTTTGATCTCGGCATCCGTTGGTTCGAATCCAGCCGCCCCTGCCATCTATTTTCAAACATTCCAACCGCCAAGGGTGCTTCATGCCCAATCTTGTCGTTTTTAGTGGAACTGCACATCCACAATTCGCCCAAAAAGTCGTAAGCCACCTGCACATTCCTTTAGGTGCAGCATCTGTAGGTCAATTTTCTGACGGTGAAATCGCTGTCGAAATTACTGAAAATGTTCGTGGTAAAGACGTATTCGTTGTACAGCCTACTTGTGCGCCAACCAATGACAACCTGATGGAAGTCCTTGTTATGGCTGACGCTTTACGTCGTGCAAGTGCAGGTCGTATTACCGCTGTTATTCCTTACTTCGGATATGCTCGTCAAGACCGTCGTCCTCGTTCAAGCCGTGTACCAATTACTGCAAAAGTTGTAGCAGACATGCTCACTACTGTAGGTATTGACCGCGTTGTAATGATCGACCTTCATGCCGACCAGATTCAAGGTTTCTTCGATATCCCTGTAGACAACATCTACGGCACTCCTGCATTACTTGCTGACCTTCGTCAACAGCAACACCATAACCTTATGGTTGTTTCTCCAGACGTAGGCGGTGTAGTTCGTGCCCGTGCTGTAGCGAAACAAATGGGTGATATCGATCTTGCAATCATCGACAAACGTCGTCAAAAAGCAAATGAATCACAAGTGATGCATTTGATTGGCGATGTCAAAGATCGTGACTGCGTCATCGTAGATGACATGGTGGATACTGCAGGTACTTTGTGTAAAGCCGCTGATGCACTCAAACAATTTGGTGCTCGCCGCGTTGTTGCTTATGCAACTCACCCAGTACTTTCTGGTAAAGCTATTGAGAACTTGAAAAACTCTGTAATCGACGAACTTGTTGTAACAGATACTATTCCGCTTTCTCAAGAAGCCCAAGAACTTGGTAAGATTCGCCAAGTTTCAGTAGCCAGCATGGTTGCTGAAACAATTCGTCGTATTAACAACGAAGAATCTATTAGCGCAATGTTCGATTCTTATCTATAATATAGCGCTGAATTTTCAAAACCCTGCCCTGTGGCAGGGTTTTCTATCACTAGGCTGGTCGAAGGCCTAGTCAATTAAACTTAAATTAGGAATGTCTATCATGGCAAACTTCGTATTAAATGCAGTAGCACGTGAAGAAGCAGTTCAAGGGAAAGGTTCGAGCCGCCGCCTTCGTCTTCAAAACAAAGTTCCAGCAATCATCTACGGTTCAGGTGAGCCTGTTGCAGTAACTTTAGAACTTCGCGAATTAATTAAAGCTTTAGAAAACAATGCTTTCTTTGAAGAAGTTGTAGAAATCAAAGTTGGCGACAAAGTTGAAAGCGTTAAAATCCAAGCTTTACAACGTCACCCAGCTAAAAACACTCCAATGCACGCTGACTTCAAACGCGCATAAGTGTTGATGGTGTAAATTAGTGTCAAAACTTTCGCTAATTGTTGGTTTGGGCAATCCTGGTAAGGAATACGCCCAAACCCGCCATAATGCAGGCTTTTGGTTCGTTGAACGCCTTGCAGAACAATATGGCATTTCTCTCAAAGCCGATCCTAAATTCTACGGAATCAGTGGTCGAGGTAATATTGAAGGTCAAGACGTCCGTCTGCTGTTACCCACAACCTTTATGAATGCCTCAGGCAAAAGTGTTGTTCCCTTCGCCAAATTCTATCAAGTTGCTCCCGAAGCAATGCTCATTGCACATGATGAACTGGATATGAATCCCGGTGTTATCCGCCTGAAAACCGGCGGTGGTCACGGTGGTCATAATGGTTTACGCGATATCGTTCCTCATACAGGCCCTAATTTCCATCGCTTGCGTATCGGTATTGGTCATCCTGGTTCCAAAGAACGTGTATCGGGTCATGTACTCAGCAAAGCACCGAGCAGCGAACAAGATTTAATGGATGATGCCATTGCCCACGCTTTATCTCGCATTAAATTGCTGGTAAACGGTGACATACAGCAAGCCATGAATCAAATTAATGCTCACAAACCGAACTGATCATTCTACAAATAATTGAATTTTCCTTCTTGCCATGTTGCTTTTTTCGGAGCAAAATGCGCTTTCTGCGGATTATTGATCCAGTAAGAAGTGATTTGATTTAACTAAGATAAAATCTTAGGTCAACTAAGGAGACGCTAGCCATGCTTTCTCGTTTATTAAAAGCTAAAATTCACCGTTGTGTCGTTACACAAGCAGAATTACATTATGAAGGTTCTTGTGCAATTGACGGCGTGTTAATGGATTTAGCTGGTATCCGCGAATATGAAGAAATTCATATGTGGAACGTGACTAATGGTAAGCGTTTTACCACTTATGCCATCCGTGGTGAAGAAAACTCTGGCATTATTTCAGTCAATGGCGGTGCTGCCCTGCAAGCTGATGTTGGTGATCTGATGATCATTGCTACATTTGGTGATTTCACCGAAGCGGAAGCAAATGCCCATAAACCACGTCTGGTTTATGCCAACCCGAATAATACTGTAAATCACACTGCGAACTGTATTCCTGTTCAAGTGGCTTAAGATTTAAAGATATGAAAGCCCGCAATCATGCGGGCTTTTTTATGCGCGACTTTTCACATTTTAATTTATGCCTAGTTTGACTAACCATATGACTGATTCATCTATAGAAACTTAAGTCATCCTTGCAAAACAGGTCTATACTTATTGCACATCGCTTCAGGGCGGGGTGTAATTCCCCACCGGTGGTAAATTAAAACTATATTTTTATAGCATTTAATCAGCCCACGAGCCTGTAAACTAAAAATGGTTTACTCGCAGATTTGGTGAAAAGCCAAAGCCGACGGTATAGTCCGGATGAAAGAAGACGACGTAACGGATATTTATATTTGATATATCGCTGCGACCCCATTTCTGCATCAGTCCTGAAATGTTCAACCGTATGTTTATTTTACGAGAGCGTTTCAATGTCTAGTTTGATTCAACCCGAAATTTTCTTCTCAGCCCTTCCCCCAGCTGAACAACGTATTCAAAAAGCATTAGAAGATATCCGCCAAGGCAAACCTGTTTTGGTCATGGATGACTTTGACCGTGAAAATGAAGCTGACCTGATTGTAGCTGCAGACACATTAACGGTAGAAACCATGGCACGCATGATTCGTGATGGTTCAGGTATTGTCTGTTTATGTCTAACCGATGAATTGGCTAATCATCTAGAACTTCCTCCGATGGTGGCTGATAACTCAAGCCAGTTTAAAACCGCCTTTACGGTGACGATTGAAGCTGCGGAAGGCGTAACTACCGGTGTTTCAGCCAAAGACCGCACAACTACCATTAAAGCAGCAATTAAAGAAGGTGCCGTAGCCAGCGACCTCAATCGCCCAGGCCATGTGTTCCCCTTGCGTGCTCGTGAAGGTGGTGTCTTGACTCGTCGCGGCCATACTGAAGGTACAATTGATTTAGCACGTTTAGCCGGCCTTAAACCTGCTGGTGTTTTATGTGAATTGACCAATCCGGATGGCACTATGGCTTCAGGCATTCAGGTGTTGTCTTATGCGCAAACCCATCAATTAACCGTGATTACCATTGAAGAAATTGTGCAATATCGCTTAGCGCATAATCTTTAAGATTAAAAAAATAAAAGCCCCTAAAGTCGGGGCTTTTTTATTATTCGGAATATTTAGAACAAGCTGGAATACAGACCATATCCGGCTATTAAAATTAGTATTGCACCACACGCCCCCAGTAATTGACTGTAAATCTTG
This sequence comes from Acinetobacter sp. NS-4, assembly GCF_037402435.1. NCBI lineage: Bacteria > Pseudomonadati > Pseudomonadota > Gammaproteobacteria > Moraxellales > Moraxellaceae > Acinetobacter > Acinetobacter sp. NS-4. The sequence goes on from NZ_JBBEUE010000002.1 coordinate 156,585, forward strand.
GACCGAGATAACCGATTAAAACTCAAATAAACCAATGATAAAGTGGCAAAATCTAGAATAATCCAACTCAAAGTTAGAATCCCCAGACTAATATCTAAATCAGGAGTGATCTGTATAAATTGAGGGAAAATGCAGCCAAGAAAAGAATGTCTTTTAGATTGGAAATGCCCACAGAAAACCCCGTTTAAAACCGCCATCCGCTGCTTTTAATTGTGCTGAATAACCCTTAACTGAGTTTGAGAAGGCTTCTTTTAAAATCTGAAAACCCAGATAAGCAATATAAATACAGCCTAAAATTTTAATGCTGTTAAACCATTGCTGATTAAGCTCCAGAAAACCTTTTAATATTAAAATAGAAATAGTGATCAGGATCAATGAAGCGAAATTGGTTCCAAAAATGGTTTTTAATGCTTTGCGATAGCCGCCTTTTAATCCAGCACTTGCTTACCCGTAACATTTACCGGCCTTGGGGTTGCAATCATAATAATGACTGCAACAACATACAGCAGGAATTCTCCAATATTCATGGGCTAACTCGCTTGATTTGATCTTTTATTATTTTTAAACCCACATAACAAAAAGGACTTAGTCATCCTCTTCCACTTCACGCAATAAGTGATGACTAATCCCATCGGCACGTAAAAAGGCAAAATCGTAGCTTGCTGTCGCCAGCGCCAGTACACGACGCTCAAACTCCTGCCACAAAGGACGTACATCTTTGTAATGAATGCCTAAACCACTATCATCAGTAAAATGTCGATTCTTTTCACAGATTTTTAAAGCGTGATACAGCTTACGACCCTTCGAGGCATCATCACGCAAACGAACCCGTTTAGATAATACAAAGCCTTCGACATGCCGAATATCGGCAAATGGCAACATCGGCACTAAAATTTGATCCAGCTGAACATCAAGACGTTTCCAAACAGCCGTTTGCTGTTCTGCTGTATAAGTATTCCATTTAATCACTTCATGATTAAAACGACGGCAACCACGACATACCGAATCACCAAACACCGTAGAGCAGCGCCCTGCACATGGAGTCAAAGAGGCAATTCGACGATCAGTATTCAAAATAAACTCCGAAATTCAATAATATTCAGGTCTGACAGATGAAGACCACTTTATATTTAACATTCAATTTGCACAGGCATAATACATCTCCAAACAGCAAATTAAAAACCATATTTCATACATGGTTTTCTCGCAAATTTAGGCAATTCACGTTAGAATACGCGCCTTAAATTTTGTCCTATCTTAAATACATTTGGAGTATTCCATGAACGCTACTGTAGAACAGCTTGCACCTGTAGAACAGCAAGCGACCACTGAATGGGTTGTTGCAGCACTTTATCAATTCAAAGAAGTTCAAGATCCTGCCGATCTTCAACAACGCTTACTTGATTTGGTAAAAACCATCAATCTTTGTGGAACTCTAATTGTGGCTGGTGAAGGCATTAACGGAACTGTAGCGGGCGACCGTGCAGCGATTGATACCATCCATCAATTTCTACTGAATGAAGGTTTTAACGCAATGGAATACAAAGAGTCTCACAGCTCTGACAAACCATTCCGTAAAATGAAAATTAAACTAAAAACTGAAATTGTGACTTTGGGTGTGGAAGTTAAACCACGCGACTTAGTCGGTCACTATCTTGATCCTAAAGAATGGAATGAACTGATTGCACGTGATGACGTGATCTTGATTGATACGCGTAACGACTACGAATATAAAGCAGGTACGTTTAAAGGCGCGGTTGATCCTAAAACTGAAACTTTCCGTGAATTTCCGGAATACGTCAAACAGAACCTTGAACAGCACAAAGACAAGAAAATTGCCATGTTCTGTACCGGTGGGATTCGCTGTGAAAAATCAACTTCATTATTACTGCAAGAAGGTTTTAATGAGGTCTATCATTTAAAAGGCGGTATCTTAAAATACCTGGAAGAAACCCCTGCTGAAGAAAGTCTGTGGGAAGGTGAATGTTTCGTATTTGATGGCCGTACCGCAGTTACCCACGGTGTAGAAGAAGGTCAGAACGTTAAGTGTCATGCTTGTGGTTGGCCTCTACTTCCTCAAGAAGTTGAACTTCCAAGTTATGAACATGGCGTATCATGCAAATACTGCATTGACAAAACCACAGAACAGCAGAAAGCCGGATTCCGTATGCGTCAATCGCAGATTGCAGCGGCTAAACGTAAACGTCTGTAATTCAAACCAAGAAAATCTTTTAAAAAAGTTCTCTTTAGAGGACTTTTTTTATTTACTAAAAAACAAAAGATAAAAAAAGATACCAAGACACACAAATAATGTATATATAATCATCAATAATCTGTTAATCTGAGAACTGCAACACACAATAAGAGCTAACTTATTCATATTTAACGTGAAAAAGGATAAAAATTATGCCTAGAGCAATTAGCCGTTCAATTGATTATACCCGTCGTTTTCACCAGATTCGGGAAAAAAATCACCTAAAAATAGAACAACAAAAACAGATTTTAGAGCAAGAATCACATCTTTTTATTGTGGTATTAGGTGCCATGATCGGCAGTATCTTGTCTATATTCATCGCCTATCACCTTACACCTAATTTTATAGAATACGCCCTGCTCAGTGCGGTTCCTTTTGCACTAGCCTATAGTTTAAGAAAAGTTTATATCCATACCTTAATTCATAGCCAAGAATAATCTGCTGTATTTAGAAGGATACTTTACCCTGAGCCGAATAATATTTAGGATGGTTGAAATATCATTATTATTTTTATAACCATATGAATCTGACTGAGTGGATTATTTCCATTATGGAACAACTGGGCTACCTCGGTATTGCCCTGCTCATGTTTCTCGACAATGTATTTCCTCCGATTCCTTCTGAAATTATTATGCCTTCCGCAGGTTACTCAGCCTCACAAGGTCAGCTCATACTCCTTGGTGTCATTATCGCAGGCTGTTTCGGTTCACTGCTCGCTGCAGCTTTTCTATATTGGATTGGCTATCAGTTCAAGCATGAAGGCATTTTTCGATTTATAGACCGTTATGGCAAATATCTGTTTATCAAATCTGAAGATGTGAAAAAGTCACTGGGCTGGTTTGAGCATTATGGACATCGCATCGTATTCTTTGGCCGCATGATTCCCGCCGTACGTTCCCTGATTAGTATTCCAGCGGGCATGAGCCACATGCCCTTTTGGAAATTTATGTTTTATAGCAGCTTGGGTACCATCATCTGGACCACTTTTCTGGCCTGTGTCGGATTTTACTTCGGTGAAAATCAGCAGCTCATGCAGCAAATTTTCAGTAAAGTCAGTGATGTGATTATTGTCATTGTAGTGATCATTATTGGCTGGATTGTATACCGTAGACAGCAGCGTAAAAATCGCCCATCCTGAACAAAGGTTACCCGAGGGAGACTAAAACGATGTCGCATTATCTTAAATATTTTGCAGCCGTTTATAGTATTGTCTTAATCCTGTTGGTCAGCATCTTGATTTATGCACTAAAGCTCGGTGTCATCACCCTGCTGCCTGGCTTGATCGCTTCTGCTTTTCTGAGCGCCAGACATTTTGTCAAAAAAGAACAGCGCTTACCGAATGCCAAAGAAAAAAATACCCTGGTTTGGGGATCAACAATCATCGCCATGACCATGGGCTTTATCGTGATGTTTATTTTGATTTTTATGCATCCACGTGCTGAGGAAATTCTCATGACCATGGGTTATGCTGGGAGAGCCCGCAATTCATTGCTGGTGGCGGGTGCCATTGCTTTACATGGGCTGATCTTTCATATCGCTTATAATGGTTATGCCCGATACACTTTGAATAAATATAAATAACTTTTGCTGAGAAATTTTCTCTATCCACTATAAAAATGGAAATTCGCGCCTAAAAAAAGCACCCCAAGGTGCTTTTTTATTTAACGAATTAATTTGCTGTGTGATACATAAGCCGCGATTGGAACGGCGCAAGGCGCACCATCACGCTGGCGTATGGTACATTAAATATAATTCATTCAAGTTATCTGGAATTTCTTCAGCAATTTCATCCATGAGCTGACCATTGCGGCGGAAAGATTCCATTTGTGGATCTTCTTCATCTACACCACTGAAGACCATCATCGGTAAAGTTAAATCTACCAGTTGCTCTTCATGTTCTGGTGTAAACCAAGCATCTTCGTTTAAGAACATGGCATCGACAAAACCAACGCTCCAGTCGCCTAAACTTGAATCCACATCTGCTTCTTCAATTTCAAAAGGAAATTCAATTCCCTCTTCGTTCGCCAAATTTTGACGAATCGATTCTAACCAGGCTTTTACTTGTGCAATAATTTCACTCGGAACTTTCTTTTGATTGTTGTCAAAGAGTTCATCGAGCCACTTATCAAAAGCAGGGCCAACTGCAATTGCACACAGAAAACCATGAGTTGCCGCAAAATCCAGACCATATTCATTTTGGTCGCCATCTAGATAATCGCTCAAAAGGTCTAAATCTAAAGCACTCATTTAAAATCCAGGTTTGTAAAATAACTACCGCATAGCATAGCATTTTAGCTGGCTGTGCAGAATCCTATTTTAGTCTTCTTCATCATCAAAATCGTCGTCGTCATCAAGATCATAATCAAAATCTTTCAGTTCACGCTCTAAACGACGTTGTGCGAGAAGGTCATCAATGAGACGACGTTTTTCTAACGACTCTTTAGCACTAATTTTGCTTGATACTTCATCAAAACTAACATCATCATCACTGTAGCTATCATCTAGTTCAAAATCTGTAGAAGACACTAAAACTACCTCATGGTGAAAAAAAGTGAATGGGCCTAGGCGCTATTTATCGTACCCATGTCATTTTGTCAAGTATTTTTATTTTTTTATCTTAGAAACACCATTTTATCTTGTTTTTTACCTCTAAAATTGTGTATTTATGAACGCTGAGAATTTTTATTACGCCGGATAAAGCAAACTCAAAATATTTTGTAGGCGATCCCTCACCCGGCCTTGAAAAAAAAAATTCCAGCCCCATATTGAAAACAATTGTTAAATCAAATTCATATTTTTTAAATGAGACTTGAGCAATCAATATTCAAAACAATTTTAATCGAATTGTGCTATCATGCACGGTTTTTCACTGCCACAGATTCAACGAAGAGTAAGCAAAGATGAGCGATATGACTTCCCCTACTTCGCAAGTAGCGGCTCTGATTAGCCGAGGCAAAGAGCAAGGTTACTTAACTTACGCTGAGGTTAACGATCATCTCCCGGACTCGATCACGGAAAGCGAACAGATTGAAGACATTATTCAGATGCTTCAAGACGTCGGCATTCCAGTGCATGAACGTGCGCCTGAATCTGATGACACCATGTTCGATGGCTCGAATACTGAAACAACCGATGAAGTTGCTGAAGAAGAAGCGGCCGCTGTTCTTGCGTCAGTTGAAAGCGAACCTGGTCGCACGACCGATCCAGTACGTATGTACATGCGTGAAATGGGAACGGTTGAACTATTAACGCGTGAAGGTGAAATCAGCATTGCTAAACGCATTGAAGAAGGTATTCGTGACGTTCTTCATTCTATTGCGTATTGGCCAAATGCAGTTGAAGTTGTATTAAAAGAATATAACGATGTCACTGAAGGTGAACGTCGTCTTGCTGATATTTTATCGGGTTATTTAGACCCGGAATCTGATGAAGAAATTCCAGAAGTTTTAGAAGAGGAAGCTGAAATCGATGAAGATGAAGAAGCAAGTTCTAAAACAACCAAAGATGTAAAACTGGACGATGATGACGAAGAAGAGTCTGAAAGTGATGATGATTCTGAAGGCGAGTCAGGTCCTGATCCAGAAATTGCCCGTATTCGTTTCACCGAATTGGAAGATGCATGGAAACTAACTAAAGCTGCAATTGAAAAGCATGGCCGTAATAGCAAGCAGGCAGAAGAAGCACTGCAAGCATTGGCAACCGTGTTTATGATGTTCAAATTTACTCCGCGTTTATTTGACATTATTTCTGAAATGATTCGTGGTACACATGAACAGATCCGTACTTCTGAACGTGAAGTTATGCGGTATGCGGTACGTCGTGGCCGTATGGACCGTACCCAGTTCCGTACTTCTTTCCCGGGTCAGGAGTCGAATCCAGCCTGGTTAGATGAGCAAATTGCCAAAGCACCTGCCGAGCAAAAAGCTTATTTAGAAAAAGTACGTCCAGATGTACTGGCATTCCAGCAAAAGATTGCCGACATCGAAAAAGAATTGGGCTTGAATGTTAAGGACATTAAAGACATTTCTAAACGTATGTCGATTGGTGAAGCAAAAGCCCGTCGTGCGAAAAAAGAAATGGTTGAAGCCAACTTGCGTCTGGTAATTTCGATTGCGAAAAAATACACCAACCGTGGTTTGCAATTCCTTGACTTGATTCAAGAAGGTAACATCGGCTTGATGAAAGCCGTGGACAAGTTTGAATACCGTCGTGGTTATAAATTCTCGACTTATGCAACTTGGTGGATTCGTCAGGCGATTACCCGATCAATTGCGGATCAGGCACGTACCATTCGTATTCCAGTACACATGATCGAAACCATTAACAAGATCAACCGTGTATCACGTCAATTGCTTCAAGAAATGGGGCGTGAACCGACGCCTGAAGAATTGGGCGAACGTCTGGAAATGGACGAAGTCAAAGTACGTAAAGTGCTTAAAATTGCCAAAGAACCGATTTCTATGGAAACGCCGATTGGTGATGATGAAGATTCGCATTTGGGTGACTTCATTGAAGATGGCAACATCACCTCTCCGATTGATGCTGCAACCTCAGAAGGCTTAAAAGAAGCGACTCGAGAAGTACTGGAAAACTTGACTGAACGTGAAGCGAAAGTCTTGAAAATGCGTTTTGGTATTGATATGCCAACTGACCATACTCTGGAAGAAGTCGGTAAACAGTTTGACGTAACACGTGAACGTATCCGTCAGATTGAAGCCAAAGCATTACGCAAATTACGTCACCCTTCCCGCTCTGAACACTTACGTTCATTCCTGGAAAATGACTAAGCCATTGTGATACCGATGGAGACTTGAAAAACAGCCAAGTATCTCCATCTAGTATTCAAGACATATAACGCCTGCATTCATGCAGGCGTTTGATATAAGGGGACTACTATGACCATGTTAGACCGTACGCCATCTCGCGAACTCCGAGAAGATCTATGGGTCTTCCCAATGGATTATCCAATTAAACTGATTGGTGAAGCCAGCACAGAATTACATATTGCCGTTGTAGAAATCCTGGTAAAACATTTTCCCGACTTCGATGGTACCAGTATTAAGGTACAACCTTCACGTACCGGAAAATATCATTCTTTGACTGCTCAGATTGTCTTTGTGGAGCTGGAACAGGTTCATGCATTATATGCTGACTTGGCAGCCTGCCCATTGATTAAAACAGCACTTTAATAACATAAAAAACACGCTTCAGGCGTGTTTTTTTTATTTATATAACAATAAAAATATGACTAAATCTGCAAAAAACTTTAAATCGTCCAGCGATCATCCCCTATCCCAGTATGATTTCATTATAATCATTCTATCCTGTTGAAAATTTTTAAGGACGCACTTCACGTGACTGATGCTGTTCTAAAACCCAAACTGATTATTCATCAATTTAACCAGCTTACTCCCTACCTCGACCGTTTTCAGGACATGAAAAACCTAACTGAAAACCGCGATGAAAACACGCCGGATGAACTGTGGATTTTACAGCATCATGATGTACTGACCCAGGGACAGGCAGGTAAACCGGAACATATTCTGCTGCCGAGTAATATTCCAGTCGTGCAAACAGACCGCGGTGGACAAGTGACATGGCATGGCCCTGGTCAGCTGGTGGCCTATTTCATGTTTGATTTAAACCGTTTGGGCTGGAATGTACGTACTTTAGTGTCCTATGCTGAAAATTTAATGATTGGACTGCTGAAAAAATACGACATTGAAGCCTATGCCAAGCCGGATGCACCGGGTGTTTATGTAGCCGAGCGCAAAATTGGGTCTTTAGGCTTTAAAATCCGTAAAGGGCGCAGCTATCATGGTTTGGCACTGAATATTGATTGTGACCTGTTTGGTTTCCACACCATTAATCCATGTGGTTATGCCGGTCTGGAAATGGTCCGCATTCAGGATTTAGTGCAGGACTACCCTAAATTCGAGAACTTATGCGTCGATATCATTGAAACTTTACACAACAGCGGTTACTTTAATGAAGTTCAAGTCATGCAACAATAACTTTGCTTTTGACATAAAAATAAATTAGAGTATTTACTCTAAACTAATAAAATATTTTTTAGATAAGGGATACACGAGTGATTTCAACCAAATCCGTTAAGCCCGCTTTACAACTGACCTACGTCAAACTCATGATGGATGTGATTGGCAGAGGTCTGGTAATGGCGAGTCAAGTCGACGCCGAAGTCAAACAGGAAGTGGCAAAATTCCCGGTGGGTTTCGTTCTAACGATGAAAGTATTTCCCAATGGCCCAGCTTTTATTGCAAAAGTCACGGAAGACCATCAATTACAATTACTTCAATCTGTAAACAGCAAGCCTGACCTTACCATTACTTTTAAGCACTTAACTCATGCTTTTTTAGTGTTTTCTTTTCAGGAAAGCACGGCACAGGCTTTTGCTCACGACCGCATGATTGCTGATGGAGATATTTCATTTGCCATTCGTCTGGTACGTTGCTTAAACAAAATGGAAGCGCTCATTTTACCTAAACTCCTGGCTGAGCTTGCTGTAAAACAATATCCAACAGAATTAAGCCTAAAAGAAAAACTTACTGGAGCTGCAAATATTTATTTGAAACTAGCTCAATCATATTTTAAACGGAGTGCATAACATGGCTAAGCCTTATTACGAATTTTTCTGTCCGGTAAAAGTGATCGCAGGTCATGCCGCGTTAGAGCACATTCCTTTTGAACTTGCCACTTTAGGTGCAAAACGTCCACTGATCATTACCGATAAAGGCGTACGCAGCAATAACCTGCTTGCTCCAATTGAAGCTGCTTTTGAATCTACAGAGGCGGTGATTGGTGCTATTTTTGATGATGTTCCACCCGATTCAAGCGTAGAAACCGTACGTAAGGCAGCACAAGCCTACCGCGACAATGGTTGTGATGCAATTATTGCCGTGGGTGGTGGTTCAGTGATCGATACCTCTAAAGCAACCAATATCCTGGTGACTGAAGGTGGTGATGACCTGCTTAAATATTCAGGCGCACATAACCTGCCAAAACCATTAAAACCATTCTTCGTTATTCCGACTACCTCAGGTACAGGTTCAGAAGTGACTATGGTTGCTGTGGTTTCTGACCTTGAAAAAAATGTCAAAATGCCGTTTGCATCGTATTACCTGATGCCGCATGCTGCGATTCTTGATCCGCGCATGACGCAAACTTTGCCGCCACATTTAACTGCCATGACGGCTATGGACGCATTGACCCACGCGGTTGAAGCCTATACCTGCATGGCAGCAAATCCAATCAGTGATGCTTATGCTACAGCTGCCATTAAAAAAGTTAGCAACAGCCTGTTCAATGTTCTGGATAATCCAACAGATGAATTTGGCCGCCTGGAATTGGCACAAGCTTCGACTATGGCCGGCATTGCATTCTCTAACTCCATGGTTGGCTTGGTACACTCGCTCGGGCATGCTTTAGGTGCGGTGGCTCATTTGCCCCATGGTCTATGCATGAACCTGTTCCTGCCTTATGTGCTTGAGTACAATAAGGAAGTCAATGGTGACAAAATTGCAGAATTATTGCTGCCTTTGGCCGGTGCGGATATTTATGCACAAACGCCTGCACATTTACGTGCTGACAAAGCTATTGCTACTATTCTAACCATGCGTGATCGCTTATATGCATTAACCAAATTGCCGCGTACTTTACGTGAAACTAGCAAAGTTTCAGAAGCACAATTGGATGAAGTAGCAGATAAAGCATTAAATGATGGTTCCATTATTTATAATCCTAAAGAAGCCACGTTTAGTGATTTAAAAGCGATTTTAGAAAAAGCTTGGTAAGTATTGAAAATTAAGCGAATATAGCTAAAAATTAGCCTGATGTTTTTTTAAGCATCAGGCTTTTACTTTTATACAGAAAATTAAAGCGAGTCTTTTATATCAAGTGGCATATTTTCTGCATTAAAAACTCACAAAGATATTGGCAAAACGTACCAAACTAGAGTAGATTGGCGCACTTTTGTTTTATTCATTTAGGGGGGATCGTTCGTCTCAAACGATCCTTGTAAACATGACTGATCCTTGATCAACGATAAGAGGATAACGCCGTTGACAAATATCTCTGGGACTCCATCCACAGCAAAACTAAAGAAAAATCTTGTATTGTGGCATATCATCATTATTGGTTTGGCCTATATTCAGCCACTTACATTATTCGATACGTTTGGTTTAGTATCAGACGGAAGTCACGGACATGTTCCAACTTCATATATTTTTGCACTTGTTGCTATTCTTCTAACATCGATTAGCTATGGACATATGATTAAGCGTTACCCATCTTCAGGTTCTGCTTATACTTATGCGCAAAAATCAATTCATCCGAATGTCGGTTTTATGGTGGGCTGGTCATCTTGGCTGGATTATTTATTATCGCCATTGGTGAATATCATTTTGGCAGATATTTATTTAAGAGCCCTCTTTCCTGGTGTAAACAATTGGATTTGGGTCATTGGCCTTACAGTTATTATGACTGTAATCAATCTATTTGGTTCAAGATTTGTCGCACGTTTCAACAGCACGATTGTCGTTGTACAGTTGGGTGTAATCTTTTATTTTATTTATGAAGTTTATTTACTTCTCACACAAGGCATCTATTCAAACGGTACACTAAATCCAGACAAAGCCGAACTTTGGTCACTTGCTCCTTTTTGGAATGAAATGACTTCAATTAGCGCTTTGATTGGTGGGGCGACCATTTTATGTTTCTCATTTACAGGTTTTGATGCCCTATCTTCTTTGGCAGAAGAAACGAAAGATGCCGAAAAAACACTGCCAAAGGCCATCTTCCTGACAGCATTAATTGCAGGTATTATCTTTATTTTCAGCACCTACTTCATTCAACTATTCTTCCCGAGCGATGCCAACTTATACTTCAACCCACTAGATGAATCTCAACCAGTAATGTTAGAAGCTCTGGGTACTACCACTATTTTAACTGCAATAACTGGATTAGCTTTTAAAAATTTAGTGCTTTATTTTGCAGTTGTTGCCGTACTTGCGTCTGGTATTTCAGCACATGCAGGTGTTTCACGTTTGATGTATGTAATGGGGCGTGATGGTGTAATCAATAAGAAAATTTTTAGTCATATTAGCCCTAAACTTTATACACCAACCTACAATATTTTGATTGTTGGTGTAGTTGCATTGACTGCCGGCTTCCTCGATCTAGAACATATTGTCAATTTGATCAGTTTTGGTGCTTTAACAGCTTTCAGTTTTGTTAACTTTTCTGTGATTTCACGTTATGCATTACGTGATGGAAGAACTAAATCATTAAAAGACGTGATGAACTATGTAATTATCCCTACTCTTGGTTTTGCCAGCGTATTCCTCATGTGGTTAGAAATTGATGAGATGGCTCTTAAACTTGGATTGGCTTGGGCTGTTATTGGAGTTGCATATTTAGCGTATAAAACCAAAGGCTTTAAGCACCCAGCTCCACAACATAATGAATTTGATGATACTCACCACTAAATAAATGTTTTGATTTAATAAAAAAGACGCTTAATGCGTCTTTTTTATGGTCATTGATTTTTTTTCAGGAGTTTTTTAGGCTTCCCCCCTTTTATACCTATTCATCAAGTCATTTGTATAGCGCAAATCTATCTGAGCCGGCAATTAAATCCCATCTTGCTATCTACAAGATTGTCCTGATAACCCAATGCCTGAATAAAGGCATTGCGATCCTGCAACAGTTTTTGCTCTTGCTCGCTCAAACGTGCTTTATTTTCAACGGCCAGACCATAGATGTCATTAATGATATTTTGATAGATACCACACACTTGCTGACGTTTTTCTTTTTTAAGCTGCCGCCCAGTCCAACTCCATTCAAAATCATCACTCGTTAAAGTCTTGCCCCATGCTTCAATTTGCTGATTCATTCGTTGCTGCATGTCTTTTAAGCCTTGCTGAATTTCGGCTTGAGTAATCGGTTTTACTGTTTCCGTTGCTGCCTGATGAGCAACTAGAGATTCTGCAAAAGAAGTTGCTGGCATAATAACTGTAACGACTGCAAGAGCAATCAGCCCAGTAATAAAAAATGTATATTTCTTTCTCAGGTTCAAAGTGTACTCACTTTAGTTCTTATTTATTCTCTTTTTATAACTAAAATTGATGAAATGGAGAAGATAAAATGAGTCAAACTTACATAAAAAAAACCACCCTCAGGTGGTTTTTAATGATCAGTTCAATCTTTATTTTAATTCTTGGAAGCCTTGTTGGCGCCAAGCTTCATACAAAATAACTGCTGTAGCATTGGATAAGTTCAAACTGCGTGAATTTGCTGCCATCGGTAAACGAATCCAATGTTCTTTCGGGAACATCATGCGCACATCTTCAGGCAAACCTCGGGTTTCTGGCCCCATCAACAAGGCAACCGGACGGTTTAAATCTGAAGTATGCGGAGTTTCAAAACCTTTGGTGGTTAAAGGATAAATTGCATCACTTTCAATCCCCTGTTCCTTTAAATGCGCCAGACATTCTGTAAAGTTTTCCCACACTTTCATATGTGCCCATTCATGATAATCCAGACCCGCACGTCTGAGCTTCTTGTCATCCAGCTCAAAACCAAGCGGTTTTACCAAGTGCAACTGCGCACCGGTATTGGCACATAAACGGATGATATTCCCAGTATTTGCAGGAATTTCAGGCTCATACAAAACAACATGAATCACAGGATTTCTCTACTCTTTCAACGCAACAAGGCCTGAATTAGCCTTGCCACTGTAATTGTTCGCGCAATTTTACCACTTCACCAATAATGGTCAGGGTCGGCGCTTGAATGTGATGTTCTGCCACTTTCGATGCAATATCGGCTAAAGTTCCCACCACCACTTTTTGCTCTGGTGTAGTACCTTTAGAAATCAGTGCAACCGGCATATCTGGACGCTGGCCATGTGCAATCAGCTGCGCACATATTTTTTCCAATCCAACCAGGCCCATATACAGCACCAAGGTCTGGTTTTCATAAACCAGTTCACTCCAAGGCAACTCAGGTGAACCTTCCTTCAAATGTCCAGTAAGGAAACGGACACTTTGAGCATAATCACGATGGGTTAAAGGAATACCGGCATAGGCTGAACAGCCAGAAGCAGCGGTAATCCCCGGCACCACCTGAAAAGCCACACCGGCAGCAAACAGTTCCTGAATTTCTTCACCACCACGACCAAAGATAAATGGATCACCGCCTTTTAAACGGCAGACACGCTTACCTTGCGCTGCGTATTCCACCAATAGTGCATTAATCCCTTCTTGAGGAACACTATGATTGGAACGGGCTTTACCCACATAAATCTTTTCTGCATCACGGCGGCACAAGTCCATAATCGCAGGAGAAACCAAACGGTCGTAAATAATCACATCTGCCTGTTGCATCAAGCGTAATGCTTTTAATGTCAATAACTCAGGATCACCTGGCCCCGCACCCACCAAATAGACTTCACCTTTAGGCGCTTTCCACTCCATTAAAGCTCGTTCAATTAAACGGTCAGCTTCCGCAATGTTGTCATTAAACACCTGCTCTTTGAGCGGACTGGCATATAAGTCTTCCCAAAAAATACGGCGCTCATCTGGATTTTCAATTTTTGCCTTCACCGCAGCACGCCATTTTCCAGAAAAATCTGCCAGTTTACCCATTCCATGAGGAATAGCAGCTTCCAGCTGGGTTCGGATTTGACGTGATAACACGGGTGAGGTGCCATTGGTGGCAATGGATACCATCAAGGGTGAACGGTCAATAATCGCAGGAACCATAAAACGACAATGCGGTGGATCATCGACACTATTCACCAGAATTTTTTCAGCTTCACAAGCTTCAAAAACTTGGATATTGGTCGCTTTATCATTGGTTGCCGCAATCACCAAACGGTAATGGCGTAATGGAATATCTGGGCTAAAAGGGGCTTGGACATATTGCCCTTGGCTTGATTCAACAATCTCAAGTAAATTACTTTCAATTTCAGGTGCAATCACGTGAATAACTGCGCCTGCTTTTGCCAAAAGGACTGCCTTCCGGTAGGCAATATGTCCACCACCGACAATCAGACAAGGTTGCTGTTGCAACTTTAAAGAGATTGGAAAGATATCCACGAACTACCTCAGTATTTTAGATCTGACTGTCTTAAGCAATTTTTATGCACAAAACTGTGCCGTTTATCAATTTATTGATCAATCCGAGGATTAATCAATAAATTCTGCACCACCCATGTATGGACGAAGTGCTTCAGGAATCTCAATCGAACCGTCTGCACGTTGATAATTTTCCATCACGGCAAGCAAGGTACGACCGACTGCCAAACCTGAACCATTCAAAGTATGCACAAATTCAGTTTTCTTTTGGTCTACACGATAACGTGCTTTCATACGGCGTGCCTGGAAATCACCCATGCATGAACAGCTTGAAATTTCACGGTAAGTATTTTGACTCGGCACCCAAACTTCCAAATCGTAAGTCTTGATGGCGCCAAAGCCCATATCGCCACCACAAAGAATGATTTTACGATATGGCAGACCTAAGGCTTGCAAAATGCCTTCAGCATGACCGGTCAATTCTTCCAAAGCCTGCATAGAGTCTTCAGGTTTTACAATCTGCACCATCTCAACTTTGTCGAACTGGTGTTGACGGATTAAACCACGGGTATCACGGCCATATGAACCTGCTTCACTACGGAAACATGGCGTATGCGCGGCATATTTTAGTGGTAAACGGTCTGGATCAACAATTTCATCACGCACGAAATTGGTCACTGGCACTTCGGCAGTCGGAATCAGGTAATACTCTTTTTCACCCTGCAATTTGAATAAATCTTCTTCAAATTTAGGCAACTGACCTGTACCACGCAAAGAATCCGCATTCACCAAATAAGGCACATACGCTTCAGTATAACCATTTTTAAGCGTATGGGTATCCAGCATGAATTGGGTTAACGCACGTTGTAAACGCGCCAATGGACCTTTAAGAACACTGAAACGTGTACCGGTTAATTTGGTCGCAGTTTCAAACTCCAAACCGCCCATCCATTCACCTAAGTCAGTATGATCTTTAATTTCAAAATCAAATTGACGTGGTGTGCCCCATTTTAAAATTTCAACATTATCATCTTCATCTTTACCTTCAGGTACAGATTCATGCGGCATGTTGGGAATGGTTAAAGACTTGGTTTCAATTTCAGTTTGCAATTCTGCAAGCGCAACTTCAGCAGCTTTAATTTCATCACCAATGGCTGCCATACGTGCCATGATTTCAGATGCATCGCCACCAGATTTTTTAATTTGGCCAACTTGTTTAGCACCCGAATTACGCTCTGCCTGTAAAGCTTCTGTTTTCGATTGGAGCTCTTTACGGCGAGCTTCGAGTGAAGCCCACTCTTCTACATTAAGCTGTACACCACGTTTTGCTAAGGCTAAATTTACAGCCTCAATATTATTTCTGATTAATTTCGGGTCGATCATAGCCAATCTTTTGCAAAGAAAAAAACTGGCTATAGTGTAAGCGCTAAACACTAAAAAAGACAGTGATCGAGCGGACAGCTGGGGCTTATTAGAGCAAATTTACCCGATTTAAGCTGAAATTATGACGTTGGATACTTGGGCAAACTTGGCAGATATTCCGCTTTAATCAGTTTGCTCAAGGCCGAATAAGGCAAGGTCAGCTCAGTCATGCCTTCTGCATAGGAAGCCAGCTCATACAAGGGATAAACAAATACAATACCATTGGCACCATAATAAAAATTATCACTTAATTTCAGTTTCGCTCTTTCGATACTGTGCTGCTCCAGCCAGATGCTGTTTGAATCATACAAAGTATTCAACAATTGCTGCTCTGTGCCCTTCAGCATAATATCTTGCAGCGCCAGACGTTTTTTGTTTTTCAAATCGAAATTGACAAATTCCTGATGATACATGCCATGCGCAGCACCGGATGAATAGGTATAGGTTTGAATGGCAAAAGTTGCCCGGTCATACTGCTGACTGACAAAGCGGATATAGGTCGAGCTTTGACTTAAATTGGGTGCCGCCCCTTCGGCAGTATTGACCTTTTGATTCGGAGCGGTGGAAAATGCAATCGGATCGGCTTTTTTTACCCGATCGATAAAATAATCATCCACCCATTTCAGGTTGCTCTTTACCGTCTGAATTTCATACTGGGTACATCCTTCTGCATCACATGCTTCCGGTTTGCTCAGTTTCACAGGAACAACTTTGGCTTGAATTAATGGAATTGTCTGAACGTTTTCCTGTTTTGTAGTACTTGCCTGTTCTGTTTTTGGAGCTGGTCGCTCCTGACAACCCGTTATGACGAGTGCTGCCAAAGAAATTGGAACAGCCCAGAGCCATTGTTGATTCGTGCGTATTTCCATTTTATTTTTACAACCTAGTGCCTATTATCATGCGGCTTCACTATACAAAGCTCAGTAACTAAATGAAATTTAAAATATGTATCTTCAAAAAAGATAGACTTATATATCCATAAAAAGATGAAAATCAGCTTAAATTAAGACAAATCTACCCAATTACCATGAAAGCCCAAGGGCACATGTACGCTAAGGACAATTTCAGCTTGGGGCTGAAGCGTTAAACCTTGCGCTTTTAGAATCACCACTTTGGATGATTCTTTATGGATATGATGCACATAAGATAACAGGTAGCCCTCACCTTCTGCTGCATCAACTGATTCTGGAAGAAACACCACTTCTCCAGTCACCCAGTGCTCCCCAAATTCATAAGTAGTTTTTTCATGGCTTTGCAGGTCATGGCAAATCAAATGATTGGCTTTGCTTATGTTTAAAGGATCAAAACTGACACTATAAATATAACGATGCTGCTCACCCGTAGAGCGTTCATCAATTCGTGGAAATTCTTGAGCCTGTGTATCTAATACCTGTCGATCTACGATCTGTTTCTTCAGATCAATGGTCCAGCGCTGCAATTGTGTTTTTTGCTGCTCAAACGGACCTTGATGGGACTTTTTAAACATGGAGCGATGAACGACTACATCCAGAATAATGATCTGTTGATCATTGCGATAAGCATTGGCGGCATGAAAAATAAAACACGGTTCTATATTGATCCACTGTACTTCATCGGCACGGCCATATTTAGGCAAAATGCCAATTCGTGCTACATGCTTTTCATTCCATGCATAAGGCAACGGATTTCCTTTGATGAGTTGCTTTAAAGAGAAGGTGACCGGCAAATCAAAAATTAAAACATCTTGCTCGGTAATGGCACAGTCATGAATCATGGGGCCGTGCTGGACAGGAATTTTAGCCCAATGCAGCAACATTCCTTGCTGATCAATCACTTCATAATAGGCATGTTTAATATCCATCGCATCATAACAAACAGCATGTAAATGCCCTGTGTTATTGTCTTTATGCGGATGTGCGGTAAAGGGCAGGTCTGCATCGGTATTAAACAGACAATGTTGTTCCGTATTAAGTTCCAGATCTAAACGTGCTGGCAAAGTTCCCGCCTCAACAGCAGCCCAGATTTTATTGGCATGATAAAAAGCATTAGTATTCACTACATCCCCTGGACCACGGCGAAATCCGGCTTTAACTGGTTCATGCTTTAGCTTTTGCACGGAATCCGTTTCGATATACTGGCTCTTAAACCACACTGCTCGACCCTGTTCAATTTTTAAAGCGTGCAGCATTCCATCACCAGCAAACCAGTGATATAAATCTTGATTCTCAACATGAACGGGATTAGGACCTATTCTTAATAACAGTCCGGTTAAGTGCTGTGGAATTTCACCAATCACACTAAATTCACTTTTCTCAACCTCCTCTACCGGAGCAAATATGCCATGCAGATAAGGATTTTCTGCCTTAGCTTTAGATGAGTTTTTAGCTGAATTTTTTGATCTTCTTTGCAGCCAAGTCACACCCAGCCCCATGACTTTTTGACGATACGTATTGAACTTAGATTTTAATTTGGTGAAACGTGGGTAATCCAAGGTTGAGGCACCTGTATTGTTATTTTCCACTTTTTATTCCTCCTGAGCTTTTGTCTTTGTTTTAGGTCAAGCTTATTTTTTGTATTTTTCCCTTTGCTGCTTATGTCTATCTACTTATCTGTATATAGGCTACATGGCTGTATGAACCAGACATCTTGTGTTTATTTTTGCATAACTTTTTGCATAATTAGGCTTTACCCGAAATGCCTCGTATTTTTTAGCCAATAAAATTTAAAAAAGCAGCCACGTAGGACTGCTTTTTAAATGATATAAGTACTTAATTCAATAGTGATCAATCAATTGATTATTGATCAATAATATCGGTGCCTTTTGGTGGTGTAAAATTGAAGGTTGAAGAAGCAATCGATGGATTCAATTTCACATTATTAAAGCGCACATAGGTGGTTTGCCCCAATGAATCCTGCAAGATCATCAAACTTGGGGCCTTGTTCGCGCCAAAACTAATGGTCAGGCTTTGGAATGCACTGTCTTTCACTTTAGGGTACAAAGTGTAATAGGTCTTGGCTTTATCGGGCTGAGTCACCCGATAAGACTTCATAATCTGACTGGTATTCCCCGACAATAATAACGCAGGCGTATTTGCCACCTGTTCATCCAGACTTTGACGGACTGCTTGCTGTAAATCGGGATCATAAATCCATACGGTTTTACCGGAAGTCACAATGGTCTGTTTGGATGGGCTGGTGGTTTCCCAGAAGAACTTGCCAGGACGTGCAACTTTCATCACCCCTTTAAAGGTCTGGTTCATGTGTTGTCCGGTCAAACCTTTTTTCTGCGGCGCTTTGCCCGAAGTCGCTTTAGTGGTTTGTTCAAAGTTAGCTGACAAAGTACGAATATTACTTAACTGCTTAACCAGATTGTTGGTTGCTTGCTGCTCCGATGCTGCTACAGGGGCAGCAAAAACAGTTGTACTCATTACCGGTGCAAGCGTTGCAGCACCCAAGGTCATCGCACACAGGGTTTTACGAAGCATTTTCATATCATCACCTTTTTTTATTTGCGGTATCGCAATTTGTTCAATGCGTCCATCTTAAACCAATTTTTAATCCTAATAATTGAGAAAATAAGAAGTTTTGTATTGTTATTAATAGCCAATGTAGCCATTTCTACATCATGATGAAGATGGTAACCATTATTTCACCGATTTACAGACATAAAAAAACCCACATCAAATGTGGGTTTTTCGTACCATTAAAACTTATACAGTTTCAACAGATACATAGCGACGGCCAAATTGACCTTTCACTTCGAATTTGATCACGCCATCAGCGGTAGCAAATAAAGTATGGTCACGGCCCATACCTACGTTTGCACCAGCGTGGAATTCTGTACCACGTTGACGAACGATAATGTTACCAGCAGTCACAGCTTGACCACCGTACATTTTAACACCTAACATTTTAGGGTTTGAGTCACGACCGTTACGTGTCGAACCACCGGCTTTTTTAGTTGCCATGTCTATTTACTCCTCGTAATTAGCCTGAAATAGCAGTAATTTTCAACTCGGTAAACCATTGACGGTGACCTTGTTGTTTACGGTAATGTTTACGACGACGCATTTTAACAATACGGATTTTGTCGTGACGACCGTGGCTAACTACTTCAGCAGTTACTGTAGCACCAGCAACAACTGGAGCACCAATTTGAATGCTTTCGCCGTTTACAAGCATCAACACGTCATCAAAAGTAACGGTTGAGCCAGTTTCAGCTTTCAACAATTCTACTTTAAGGGTTTCACCCTCAACAACACGGTGTTGTTTACCACCGCTTTGGATTACTGCGTACATAATGTACTCCAAACATGCCCGTGTCGTCGTGCCGATAAAGGAATATATCGATCTTAATACGAACGCCACTGGGGGATATCTAAGGGCAAACATATTAAGTGATAATAAATCAAACAACAAGCCATTTCAGCGTTTTTTTGCACACAGCTGTTGTTGATTTTATAAACGATTAAGGCTGATTAAAAATAACCATGAAGATTTGAAGCTGACATTTTATAAAATGTAATAGATTTTTAAAATCAATTCGCTACTATAAAACACCCAATGCTAGTTTGATCACATATCTGGTGTAATAGTAGAATCCAGTCAAATTTAAAACCATTTGCCTAGTCAGGATTTAAACAACTATATTAAGATCTTGGCTTTATATCCGCTATAGTTGTTACACTATAATAAGCAATTCAATTTTTAGAGGTTTCTCTTCACATGGCCATCGACTTTAAGCAAGACATTCTCGCTCCTGTTGCTTCAGACTTTGCTGCGATGGACACTTTTATTAATGAAGGGATCACTTCAAAAGTTGCCTTAGTAATGGCGGTGAGTAAACACGTGGTTGAAGCCGGCGGCAAACGTATGCGCCCCATCATGTGCTTATTGGCGGCAAAAGCCTGCGGTGCAGAAGATATCGAACGTCAGCGTAAACTGGCGGCCATTATTGAAATGCTGCATACTGCAACGCTGGTCCATGATGATGTGGTCGATGAATCAGGCTTGCGTCGTGGTCGTCCTACAGCCAATGCCACATGGAATAACCAGACCGCGGTTCTCGTGGGTGATTTCCTGATCTCCCGTGCTTTCGATTTGCTGGTCGATCTGAACGACATGACCTTACTGAAAGACTTTTCTACCGGCACCTGTGAAATTGCCGAAGGTGAAGTGTTGCAGCTACAAGCCCAGCATCAGCCAGAAACCACGGAAAAGACTTATCTCGATATTATCCACGGGAAAACCTCACGTTTATTCGAACTGGCCACCGAAGGCGCTGCGATTTTATCGGGCACACCCCAATACCGTGAACCTTTGCGCGTCTTTGCCGGTCACTTTGGTAATGCCTTTCAAATTATTGATGATATTTTAGACTATACTTCCGATGCTGAAACATTAGGTAAAAATATTGGCGATGATTTAATGGAAGGCAAACCGACTTTGCCATTAATCTCTGCATTGCAAAAAACCACCGATGAAGAACATGAAATTGTTCGTCGCAGTATTGCAACGGGTGGTACAGCCCAATTAGAACGTGTGATCGAGATTGTGCAAACCTGTGGCGCTCTGGATTATTGCCGTCAACGTGCAACCGAAGAAACCCAGTTTGCGCTGAATGCCCTAGATGCACTTCCTGACAGCGAATATCGCCAGGCATTGATTAACCTGACCCAGCTGGCTTTAAACCGAATTCAATGATGGGATTAGAAAGAAGATATTTACCCCTTGCCTATGCATATCAATTTTAATGATTTATTTTCAAAAATGCAGCAACAGCTTGAGTCCAATCAGGCTGTGCTGGATGGTTCACTGCTGATTGAATTAGTGAACCGTATTCGGCCAGATGATCCGGCTGATCTTGAAGAAATTAGCCGCAAATTTCAGGCTTTTATTCAAGCCTTACTGATTACTCCCCATGCAGTCACCACACTGCAAAATTTCATCTTAAAATTAATCAGCCACTACAAACAAACCAGTCTATATGCCGATACCGGTATTTTGTCGCTGGATGGTTTCTGGAATCAGCTGGCACAACGCCTGGGTGCTCATTTTCTTCCCCTGATTAATGATGAAAGCCAGCTGCAAGATTTGGTCCGTCGGGTTTTTTATCAACGCAGTGATAAATACTGGCTGGACAGTATTGCCGATGAAGACTGGCAAAAGCTGTTTGCCTTAGTCAATCAGGGGCATAGCAATCAGCAAGAAAAACTTCAAATTAAAAGTGAACTGATTAAAGCCATTACTGTTTTATCTTACCGGATTAGCGGTATTGGGCTTTATCCCGAATTTATTAATGCCCAGCCTGATCTGACCGAATATGAATCGCCTTTTCTGGTACAGAACCGGGAAATCAATGAATTCATTCAACATTACAAGGTACTGCATCAAAACACCGATCCTCTGGCAATTATTGCCTCACCCGATGCCTCACAAGCCTTGGTGATGATTGAGCAATGTCGTGATGTAGTGTTAAAAATTCGTCGTGCCATTAAACGCATTGGCGTAAGTATCAGTCTGACTTATTTATTGTCACTGCTGGAACAGTGTTTAGACCGGATCGAACTGCTCATTAACTTGATTGTTGAAGAAGATAAAATTCGTTATCAATCACTCAGTGCCTTGCTGGTCGATATCACCTCTGCCATTTATAGTGAACGGAGTGTGCGGTCTTTACTGGCAAATAACAGTGAATTAATTGCCTTGCAAGTGACCGAAAATGCCAGTAAAACCGGTGAGCATTATGTAAGTACCGACAAGCAAGGCTTCTGGTCAATGTACAAATCCGCCGCTGGTGCGGGTGTGATTATTGCCACCATGGCGACCCTGAAAATTCTGGCTGCACGTCTGGTCATGGCACCGATGATGCAGGCGTTTATTTTTAGCATGAACTATTCACTGGGTTTCATGTTGATTCATGTCCTGCATTTCACCGTCGCCACCAAACAGCCAGCCATGACGGCAGCCGCGCTGGCAGCCACGGTACAGCAGCAAAAAGGTTCTAAAAATGCACAGATTGCTGAACTGGCTGCGCTGATTATCAATATTATTCGCACCCAGTTTATTGCCATTCTCGGCAATATCTCGATTGCCATTCCGACTGCTGCAGTGATTACCCTGCTCTGGCAATACGGCATGGATGAACCTCTTTTAAGCTATGCCAAAGCCACCAAGACCTTACATTCACTGAATCCGTTTACATCCTTAGCGATTCCGCATGCTGCCATTGCCGGTGTGTGTTTGTTCTTTTCGGGACTGATCGCCGGTTACTTTGACAATATGGCGGTGTACCGTAAAGTTGGGCCACGTTTAAAAGCACATGCCAAGTTAAAGCAACTATTGGGACAAGAACGCCTGAATAGATTTTCTGCCTATATCGAACGAAATTTAGGAGCATTGGCAGGGAATTTCCTGTTTGGGATTATGCTCGGCAGCATGGGAACCATTGGTTTTATTTTAGGCCTGCCTTTAGATATTCGCCATATTGCCTTTGCTGCGGCCAACTTTATCCAAGGCACACTCTGTGTGAATGGCAGCCCAGAAATTGGTTTAATTATTGTTTCATTTTTAGGCGTACTGCTGATTGGTCTCACCAACCTGTTTGTCAGTTTTAGCCTGACCATTATTGTGGCATTACGTGCCCGGCGTGTTCGCTTTGAACAATGGAAGCCCTTAGCCAAACTGGTACTCATGCACTTCCTGACCCGTCCCAGTGACTTTTTCTGGCCACCGAAGACCCCATTGGAAGTCGATGAACTTAGCCCGGTACAAAAATATTCACAGAAGTAATCTATTATTTTTGTTTTACTTCTTGGTTAAAAATGGGTAAAAAGAAATTAGTATAATTTACACACACTTGAAATAAAGTGTACTGATGAGTACACTTTAACCATGAATTAGTCATACTTTAATCGGCTAACATAACCCGGGTTCCTTACATGCCTTACTTGTTGCTTGGTGTAGGATTTTTCTTATTTATTTTCAGCATTTTAATGCTAGTAAATCCATCCTTGAATCACTTCGACTGGGTGATCACGGAATGGCTGAGCCAGCATCGTAGCCTGCCTTTGAATAAGATATTCATCACACTTTCGACTATAGGCGGCATGCCATTTGTATTATTTTTAACCACAGTCTGGTGTTTCCACCAAGCCTGGTATAAAAAATATGCAAATGTTATTTTCATTAGTTTAGGACTGATAGGAAGTATAGCCACGGTTTGGCTGCTCAAATATGTAATTTCAAGACCTCGCCCACCCGAAATGTATCATCTGGTCAACAGCTATGGTGCTGCATTTCCCAGCGCTCATAGTGTTTATGCCGCTACCTTGGGTTGTCTTGCAATTTATCTAAGCCTTCGACATTCCAAACAGCACATCATTGTTATTGTTGCTTTTATGTGGTTGTTGATCATGGGAATTTCCAGGGTTTACCTTGGCGTGCATTTTTTCTCTGATGTCTTAGCCGGTTGGAGCATAAGTTTTATTTGGATCACACTACTTTATCGGCTGTATGCCAAATTGAGTAGGGCGAGAACAAATTAGTTTTTAGATAATAATCTAATCGAGGTGGAAGAATGATGTCTGCAAAGCTCTGGGCGCCCGCCCTTACCGCTTGCGCATTAGCAACAAGTATTGCACTTGTTGGTTGTAGCAAAGATCCTAAGGATGCGCAGCAAGCTGCAGCAGCCCAACAAATGCCACCTACTGAAGTCGGTGTCATTGTTGCCCAACCACAAAGCGTAGAGCAATCTGTAGAACTTTCAGGCCGTACCACGGCATTTGAAATTTCTGAAGTCCGCCCACAAACCAGTGGTGTGATTCTCAAGCGTCTATTCACTGAAGGCAGTTATGTACGTGAAGGTCAGGCGCTTTATCAAATTGATTCCAGCACAAACCGTGCAAACGTCGATAATGCCCGTGCTTCTATTGCCAGTGCTGAAGCAAATCTGAATGTTCTACGTGTCAAAGAAGGCCGTTACCGCCAATTGGTCGGTACAAATGCCATTTCAAAACAAGAATATGACGATATCGCTGCACAAGTAAAACTGGCTGAAGCAACCTTGAATGCAAGCCGTGCAACCTTGAAAAATGCCGAAATCAACTTGGGCTACTCAACTGTACGTGCACCGATTTCTGGTCAGACTAACCGCTCAACAGTTACTTCAGGCGCTTTGGTAACAATGAACCAAGAAAGTCCATTGGTGACTATTCAGCGTTTAGACCCGATTTATGTCGACATTAACCAGTCTAGTGCAGAACTCTTGCGTTTACGCCAGCAGTTGAATCAAGGCAGCTTAGGTAGCAGCAACAACACTAAAGTGAAGCTTAAACTGGAAGATGGCAGCTATTACCCGGTTGAAGGCCGTCTTGCATTCTCGGATGCCAGTGTAAATCCGGAAACGGGGACGGTAACTTTACGCGCGGTGTTCCAGAACCCGAATCATTTATTACTTCCAGGTATGTATGCGACTGCACAAATCGTGCAAGGTGTGATTCCGAATGCCATGCTGATTCCTCAGGCAGCGATTACCCGTACTCCAACAGGTCAAGCCATTGCCATGGTCGTGAATGCCAAAGGTGTGGTTGAAACACGTCCGGTAGAAACTGCCGGCGTTCAAGCTAAAGACTGGATTGTGACCAAGGGCTTGCAAACTGGTGAAAAAGTGATTGTGGATGGTATTGCCAAGGTGAAAGAAGGTGCAACTGTGGTTGCGAAGCCTTACCAACCTCAAGCCGCTGCGCCTCAAGGTGCAGGTCAACCTGCAGCAGAAGCAAATAAAGCAGGCCAGCCAGCCGGTCAAGCACAACCGAAAACTGAACAAAAATCTACTTCAAATGCATAAGGGGTAGACTAAATGGCTCACTTTTTTATTCATCGCCCGATTTTTGCATGGGTGATTGCATTGGTGATTATGCTGGCGGGTATTTTAACCCTCAGCAAAATGCCGATTGCACAATATCCGACTATTGCGCCGCCAACGGTGACCATTGCTGCGACCTATCCAGGTGCATCTGCTGAAACTGTAGAAAATACAGTGACCCAGATTATTGAACAGCAAATGAACGGTCTTGACGGTTTACGCTATATTTCTTCAAATAGTGCGGGTAACGGTCAGGCATCGATTGCCTTGAACTTTGAACAAGGGATCGATCCCGATATTGCCCAAGTTCAGGTACAAAACAAATTGCAGTCTGCAACTGCGCTACTGCCTGAAGATGTACAGCGTCAGGGCCTCAAGGTGACCAAATCAGGTGCCAGCTTCCTGCAAGTTTTAGCATTCTATTCACCGAATGGCTCAATGACTGACGCCGACATTAAAGACTATGTAAACTCCAATATTTCTGAACCGCTGAGCCGTGTGGCAGGTGTGGGTGAAGTGCAGGTGTTTGGTGGCTCTTATGCCATGCGTATCTGGCTGGATCCGGCGAAACTCAGCAGTTATCAACTGACTCCAAGTGATGTGGTGGCTGCCCTGCGTACTCAAAACGCACAGGTTGCCGTAGGTCAATTGGGTGGTGCGCCTGCTGTTGAAGGTCAGGTACTGAATGCGACTGTAAACGCGCAAAGCCTGTTACAAACAGCTGATCAGTTCCGTTCTATTTTCCTGAAAAATATCGGTTCCGGTGCAAAAGTGACGATTGGTGATGTCGCTAAAGTTGAATTGGGTTCTGATAACTATCAGTTCACTTCTAAATTTAACGGCAAACCTGCAGGTGGTGTAGCGATTAAATTGGCTACCGGTGCAAACGCACTCGACACAGCTACAGCTGTTGAAGAACGCTTGCAACAACTTCGTAAAAACTATCCGAGTGATCTGAAAGACCAACTGGCGTTTGATACTACTCCATTTATCAAACTCTCTATTGAAAGTGTGGTTCACACTTTAGTTGAAGCGATCATCCTGGTATTCCTGGTGATGTTCCTGTTCTTGCAGAACTGGCGTGCAACCCTGATTCCAACCATGGCCGTTCCAGTGGTGGTATTGGGTACTTTTGCCATCATCAACCTGTTTGGCTTCTCGATTAACACGCTCACCATGTTTGCCATGGTACTGGCCATTGGTCTGCTGGTGGATGATGCGATTGTGGTGGTCGAAAACGTTGAACGTGTCATGCAGGAAGAACATCTCGATCCGGTTAGCGCGACTGAAAAGTCGATGCATCAGATTTCGGGTGCCCTGATCGGGATTACCACAGTATTAACCGCTGTATTCGTACCGATGGCCTTCTTTAGTGGAACGACCGGTGTAATTTATCGCCAGTTCTCGATCACGCTTGTGACCGCGATGATTTTATCTCTGGCGATTGCCCTGACCTTTACCCCTGCCCTTTGTGCAACCTTGCTCAAACAGCATGATAAAGACAAGCCGGAAAGTAATGGTGTGTTCGCCCGCTTCTTCCGCTGGTTTAACCATAGCTTTGACCGCATGTCGGGTGGTTACCAGAAATGGGTTGGCAAACTGCTTATCCATAAAGTGATTGCCGGCGTTATTTATGCTGTGGTGATTGCTGGTCTATTGTTCCTGTTCAAGAACCTGCCAAGCTCATTCCTGCCGAATGAAGACCAAGGTGTGGTGATGACTCTGGTTCAATTACCGCCGAATGCGACACTTAACCGTACAGAAAAAGTTATTGATCAGATGACTGGCTTCTTTATGGAAGGTGAAAAAGCCAACGTCGATTCTGTATTCAGTGTCGCAGGCTTCTCTTTCACCGGTGTTGGTCAGAATGCCGGTTTAGCCTTCATTAAATTGAAAGACTGGAGCGAACGTACTACGCCTGAATCACAAATCGGTGCCATTATCCAGCGTGGTATGGCATTGAACGTGATTGCCAAAGATGCTTCTTATGTAATGCCGTTGCAGCTTCCTGCAATGCCAGAACTGGGGGTTTCTGCCGGCTTTAACTTACAGTTGAAAGATGCTGCAGGTAGCGGTCATGAAAAACTGATTACTGCACGTAACATGATCTTGGGTATGGCTGCGCAAGACAAACGCCTTGCCGGTGTACGTCCAAACGGTCAGGAAGATACGCCACAATACAAAGTGTATGTGGATAACGAAAAAGCCAGCTCTATGGGCGTAAGCATTGCTGAAATCAACAACACCATGCGTATTGCCTGGGGCGGTTCATACATTAATGACTTTATTGACCGCGGTCGCGTGAAAAAAGTCTATGTTCAAGCCGTACCTGATGCGCGTATGATGCCGGAAGATTTAAACAAATGGTACGTACGTAATAACCTGGGACAAATGGTGCCGTTTTCTGCCTTTGCAACCGGTGAATGGACATATGGTTCGCCACGTCTTGAACGTTATAACGGTATTTCATCGGTGAACATTCAGGGTACTCCTGCACCGGGCGTCAGCTCAGGTGATGCGATGCTTGCCATGGAAGAAATTATTGCCAAGCTCCCGCAAATGGGCATGGCTGGATTCGACTATGAATGGACAGGTTTATCTTTAGAAGAACGTGAAGCAGGTTCGCAAACTGCGGGTCTATACGGACTTTCTATGTTAATCGTGTTCCTGTGTCTTGCTGCATTGTATGAAAGCTGGTCTATTCCATTCTCGGTACTGTTGGTGATTCCTTTAGGTATTGTCGGTGCAATTGGCTTAACTTTCCTCGGCATGGTGGTACTGAAAGATCCAAACTTGTCGAATAACATTTACTTCCAGGTCGCGATTATTGCCGTCATTGGTTTGGCCGCGAAGAATGCGATCCTGATTGTAGAATTCGCCAAGGAGCTGCAAGAAGATAAAGGCGAGCCTTTACTTGAAGCCACTTTGCATGCTGCAAAAATGCGTTTACGTCCAATCATTATGACCACCCTTGCCTTCGGTTTTGGTGTACTTCCACTGGCCATTGCTTCAGGTGCCGGTGCAGGTAGCCAGCACTCGGTCGGTTATGGTGTACTGGGTGGCGTAATCAGTTCAACTTTATTGGGTATCTTCTTTATTCCTGTGTTCTATGTCTGGATTCGAAGTATCTTTAAATACAAACCTAAAAAACGAAATGATCAGGAGCAAACATCGTGATGCAAAAGGTATGGTCTATTTCAGGTCGTAGCATTGCGGTATCTGCACTTGCGCTTGCTTTGACTGCATGTCAAAGCATGCGTGGCCCAGAGCCCGTAGCTCAAGCAAATATTCCAGAACAAGGTTATCTAACTGCTAATTCTGGACCTTCAATTGCTGAGCAAGGTTATAAAGACTTTTTTGCCGATCAACGCTTGCTTCAAGTGCTTGATCTGGCATTAGCCAATAACCGTGACTTGCGTACTTCGACCTTAAACATTCAACGTGCGCAGCAACAGTATCAAATCACCCAGAACAACCAGCTTCCTACTATTGGTGCCAGTGGTAGCGTGCTTCGTCAAGACACGCTCAACACCAGTGGTGCCATGACCAGCTACAATGTAGGTCTAGGTGTAACTGCCTATGAGCTGGATTTTTGGGGTCGTGTTCGTAGCTTAAAAGACAATGCTTTAGATACTTACCTGGCAACGTCGAGTGCACGTGATGCCACTCAGATTGCGCTGATTGGTCAAGTGGCTCAGGCATGGTTGAACTATTCGTTTGCCAATGCAAATTTAAAACTTGCAGACCAAACATTAAAAGCTCAACTGGAGTCTTATAATCTCAACAAAAAACGTTTCGATGTCGGCATCGACAGTGAAGTTCCTGTCCGTCAGGCACAGATTTCTGTAGAAACGGCGCGTAACGACGTTGCCAATTACAAGACCCAGATTGCACAGGCACGGAACCTGTTGAATCTGCTGGTCGGTCAAGCGGTTCCAGCGAACCTGTTGCCAAGCCAACGCGTAACACGTATTACCAGCAGCAGTGCCCTAACTGCAGGCTTACCAAGTGATTTGTTAAATAACCGTCCTGACCTGCGTGCTGCCGAATATAAACTTTCTGCAGCAGGTGCCAATATCGGTGCAGCTAAGGCACGCATGTTCCCGACCATCAGTTTGACCGGTAATGCAGGCTATGCGTCAACCAGCTTAAGCGACCTGTTTAAATCAGGTGGTTTTGTCTGGTCTATTGGTCCAAGTATTGACCTGCCAATCTTCGATTGGGGCACACGTAAGGCCAACATCAAGATTTCAGAAACAGATCAGCAAATTGCCTTGTCTGATTATGAAAAATCTATTCAATCCGCTTTCCGCGAAGTGAATGATGCCTTGGCAGTACGTCAAAATATTGGTGACCGTTTAGCAGCGCAGCGCCGTCTGGTGGATGCAACCAATACCACTTATCGACTGTCGAATGCCCGCTTCCGTGCCGGTATTGACAGTTACCTGACGGTACTGGATGCACAACGTGCCTCTTATGCAGCTGAACAAGGTTTATTGTTGCTTGAACAGGCCAACATGAATAACCAGGTTGAATTGTATAAAACACTGGGCGGCGGTCTTAAAGCCAACACCGGTGATGCCGTTCAACAGGCACCTTCTTCGGCTGAACGTAAAGCTGCAAACAGCGCTCAATAATTTTCAAGTATGATAAAAAAGCCTGCGCCATGCAGGCTTTTTTATTGCTTTTTAAAGCCTGATTTTCTATCTTCACTAGAATCTATTTCATTTGAATATCAAAAAATGCTGCTGAGTAATTTAGAAACTGTTCCGGGACATACCATTCTCCGTCAAATTGACGTGGTCTATGGCAGCACTGTGCGTAGTAAACACGTGGGGCGTGACCTTCTGGCAGGTCTAAAAAATATTGTCGGTGGTGAACTGACCGCTTATACCGAACTGCTGGAAGAATCGCGTCAGGAAGCCATGAACCGCATGATTGAGAAAGCGAAATCTCTAGGTGCAAATGCCGTGGTGGGTATCCGTTTTTCAACTTCAAATATTGCCCAAGGTGCTTCGGAACTGTTTGTTTATGGCACTGCGGTGGTGGTTGAAACGAATGCACAAAAATTGCCTGATCCTTTCCCGACGCAAGGCTAAGCCATGGATGCCTTTATTTTAAAAGTCGTCATTTTTGTAATTTTATTTGCGATAGGCTGGGGCTTTGGTCGCCATACTGAAACAAAGCATTTAACTGAACTGGATGAACAAGAACGGCGTTTGGCCTATATCACCTTGGACAATAACCGTTTTAAGACCTCTCCACATCCGGGGCAACTGGTCAGCAGCAATGTGGTGATTTCCCATGACTACTTTAAATATGTGATTGCCAATATCCAGAATTTTTTTGGTGGTCGCTTAACCAGCTATGAAAGTATGGTTGAACGTGCCCGCCGTGAAGCCATTATCCGCTTAAAGCTGGAAGCAGAAAAAATGGGCGCCACCCATATTATGGGCTTACGCCTAAGTACAACCGAGATGGGGATGCAAGGCGGCATGGTGGAAGTGTTTGCTTATGGCACGGCGATTCAGGGTTAAGTAAATTAAATAAGGTTTGAATCTCCCCCCCTAAATCCCCCCTTTTTCAAAGGGGGACTTGCCATGTATTTCATTGGCTTTCAAGAAGCATAGCTCCTCCCTTTTTAAAGGGAGGTTGGGAGGGATTAAGTTTTTATAAAAAATATCCTCATCCCACTCCTCTCTTGCACTTCGTTTAAAGCTCTGCTTTAAACTTTTTCAGAGAAAGGGGCATCATATTATTTCATAAATGTTTGAGTTACATAATGGAATCCCTCTCCTTCTAAGAGGTGAGCATCCTCAGAATATATTCTAAGTGCGCAAGGGAAAGATTATATCTTTGACCAAGTTTTACCATTTTGATAATCCTCCTTTTTCAAAGGGGGATTATCAAGCTTCTTCCTTTAAAAAGGAGGGCGCTTGAATTATTTCACCTTCATCTTACGGATCATTTTATACAGTGTGCTTGGTGATAAGCGCGATACCCATACACCCAGTTTTTCTTTAGTCCCACCCACCACAATATATTCTTCATTGTTCAACAAAGCTGTGACCACGGTTTTTGCAAAAACGTCCGGTTCCAGACCATTTTCAATGGCTTCATCCTGATGTCCCTGCGCTTTACCTTCGCCATTTAAGGCATTAAACGACACATTGGTTTTGACAAAACCCGGGAATACCACACTCACATTCACGCCATCTTGTGCCACCTCTGCACGCAAGCTATTGGCCCACATATGAATAGCCGCTTTTGCCGCCGAATAGCTGGCACGGTATTGGGTACCCAATAAACCCGCCACACTGGAAACAAAGATAATCCGGCCCGACTTCTGTTTCAGGAAAGTCGGCAAAACGGTTTTGGTCAGAAAAACTTGCGAGAAGTAATCTACTTCCATAATCGCGCGTTCAGTTTGCATGGTGGTATCGGCAATTAAGGCACGCTGGCTTAAACCGGCATTGTTAATCAGCCAGTCAATACGACTTTTTTGGTTCAGCACCTGTTCATAGGCATGGCGAACCTGATTTTCATCGGTAATATCGGCACTGATACAAATATGCTGTTCAGGATGGGCAAGACTTAAACGGACATTTTCCAGCTCCTCCACGCGGCGTGCAGTCAGTACCACCTGCGCACCCTGCAAGGCACATTCCTGAGCAAGTGCCTTACCCAAGCCTGAAGATGCACCGGTAATCCATACTACTTTATTGTCTAAACTGCCCTGCTGCGCCATGTGATGGTTCCTGTTTTAAGTTACGATTCAGAATTGTTTGAGCTGTCTTTTTTAGGCTCTGGATTCAAAAACATCAGAAAATGGTCAAAGTAACGATGGGTTTCGTGAGCATCGTAATAAGTCCCGATTTTTTCTAAACGTTTATAGCCTATTTGCGTGGTAAAACTAATAACACCATTTAAGGTTTTATCAACCACAAAATTGAATTTCAACATTTTTTTAGGCTCACGTACCAAATGGGTCACGCCCTGATCGACCATTTCGGTAAAAGCTTTCAAAGCAGGCGAAATATATTGGCTATTGCCGCTTTTGACTTGTTCCACACAGCCTAGCAGTTCCACCACCAACACATGATCAACACGATAGGAAATATAGTTTTGACCATTTTTTTCGTGTGCCATCTTAATCAAATAATTGACCATAGGAATCAAGCGGTCATTACCAAAAAATGAAACCGACCACGGCATATATTTACGGACGGTATCGATAATTTGTTGAACTGCCTTTTCAGATTCTTGATCACCGGAGGTAGATAAACGGGCAATTTCACCAAACACCTGATCGACAATTTCACAGGAGATATCTGCCAGCACTTCACCCAGCGGTTTGGCCAGACTTTCGTTTTCGCCCTGATTCAGTTGCTGGTGTATTTGCTGGAACCGTTGATGCGTTTCGGCCTTTAATTTTAAAGAAATCATATAACTCATAATAATTATCTCCTTTTAGAATTGTTCTGCGATCATCTGCGCTGTTTTTATAATACTCTCATCATAGAACCTAATTGTGTATGTGCCAAATGCTTATTTTTTGCATTTTCTTTAGCTGCCTAATCTGTGTTTTTTTTTGCTACAATAGATGCAATTTTTTATTCACTTTCGATCTGTTTTCACTATGACTGATTCTGCGCAAAATATTGCTACGACCTACGATCCTACCGAGATCGAGAAAAAATGGTACAAGACTTGGGAAGAGAACGGCTACTTCAAGCCATCTCAGAAAGGCGATTCATTCTGTATCATGATTCCGCCACCAAACGTCACCGGTAGTTTGCACATGGGTCATGGTTTTAACAATGCCATTATGGATGCCTTGACGCGCTACAACCGTATGTCTGGCAAAAACACCTTGTGGCAACCCGGTACTGACCATGCCGGTATCGCTACGCAAATGGTTGTAGAACGTCAGCTGGGTGCTCAAGGTGTAAGCCGTCATGACTTGGGCCGTGAAAAGTTCATCGAAAAAGTCTGGGAATGGAAAGAACAGTCTGGCGGCAACATTACCCATCAAATCCGTCGTCTAGGCTCATCTGTAGACTGGTCACGTGAACGCTTCACCATGGATGAAGGCTTATCGAATGCGGTTAAAGAAGTATTCGTCAAACTTCACGAACAAGGTTTGATCTACCGCGGTAAACGTCTGGTTAACTGGGATCCAAAACTACAAACTGCCCTATCTGACCTAGAAGTAGAGTCTGATAAAGAAGAAGCAGGTTCGCTGTGGCATTTCAAATATTTCTTTGAAGATAAATCACTGCGTACCCACGACGGTAAAGACTACATCGTTGTTGCTACGACTCGTCCGGAAACATTGTTAGGCGATACCGCTGTTGCAGTTGCACTGGATGATGAACGTTATGCAGACCTCGTTGGCAAAAACATCATCCTGCCAATTACCGGTCGTGCAGTTGCGATTGTAAAAGATGAATATGTAGACAAAGAATTCGGTACCGGCTGTGTGAAAATCACCCCTGCGCACGACTTCAATGACTACGAAGTGGGTAAACGCTGCGAATTGCCAATCATCAACATCTTTAACAAAAATGCTGAAGTGTTGGCTGAGTTTGAATACATCGCAAAAGCGGGCGAGCAAATTTCTAAAACCATCCCTGCGCCTGCAGAATATGTTGGTTTAGAGCGTTTTGAAGCACGTAAAAAACTGGTTGAACAAGCTGAAGCTGAAGGCTGGTTAGATCAAATCCAACCCTACACCTTGAAACCACCTCGCGGTGACCGTTCAGGTGTGATCGTTGAGCCATTATTGACTGACCAATGGTACGTAAAAATTGCGCCACTTGCTGAGCCTGCAATTAAAGCCGTGAAAGATGGCGAGATTAAATTCGTTCCTGAGCAATACAGCAACATGTACATGGCTTGGATGAACAACATTCAGGACTGGTGTATTTCGCGTCAATTGTGGTGGGGTCACCGTATTCCTGCTTGGTATGATGCAGAAGGCAACGTATATGTAGGTCGTGACGAAGCTGAAGTTCGTGCGAAAAACAACATCCCTGCTGACGTTGAACTCAACCAAGACGAAGACGTGTTAGATACATGGTTCTCATCTGGTCTTTGGACATTCTCAACCTTAGGTTGGACTGGCGACGAAGCAAAAGACAAAGCCAACTACTTCTTAAATACCTTCCACCCGACTGATGTATTGGTGACTGGCTTTGACATCATCTTCTTCTGGGTTGCCCGCATGATCATGATGACCATGCACTTCATGAAAAATGAAGACGGCACGCCACAAGTTCCGTTCAAAACTGTGTATGTACACGGTTTGGTACGTGACGGCGAAGGCCAGAAGATGTCTAAATCTAAGGGTAACGTACTTGACCCATTAGACCTGATTGACGGTGTTGACCTTGAAACCTTGGTACAAAAACGTACCTTTGGTTTGATGAACCCGAAACAAGCGGCGAAGATTGAAAAATCTACCCGTAAAGAATTCCCGGAAGGTATTCAGGCTTACGGTACCGATGCTGTTCGTTTCACATTCTGTGCGCTTGCAAACACCGGTCGTGACATCAAGTTCGACATGAAACGTGTGGAAGGTTACCGTAACTTTGCCAACAAAATCTGGAACGGTACCCGTTTCGTATTGATGAACGTTGAAGGTCAAACGGTAGGTCAAACTGCGCGTCCTGATCTTTGGGAATTGCCTGAACAATGGATCGTAAGTCGTCTGCAAAAGGCGGAAGCTGCAGTTCAACAAGCATTTGCGACTTATCGTTTAGACCTGGCTGCACAAGCAATTTATGAATTCATCTGGAATGAATACTGTGACTGGTATGTAGAGCTGACTAAGCCTGTTCTAAATGATGAAAACGTTTCTGAAGAGCGTAAAGCTGAAGTTCGTCGTGTGTTATTGGCAGTGATGGAAGCGTCTTTACGTCTTGCTCACCCAATCATGCCGTACTTGACTGAAGAAATTTGGCAAACGCTTGCACCAATGATTGGTCTAGGTGCTGAAACCATTATGCTTGCACCATACCCTGTTGCTGACCAAGCATTGATGAACGACCAGGCTGAAGCTGATATGCAATGGCTGCAAGGTTTGATTGGTGCGGTACGTAACATTCGTGGTGAGATGGGTCTAGGTAATGCGCGTTTATTACCTGTTCTGCTTCAAAACACGACTGATGCTGAAAAAGCACAAATTGCTCGTATTGAACCGTTATTTAAAGCATTGGCGAAAGTTGAAAGCATTACCTTCTTGGCTGATGGCGAACAACCACCATTGTCTTCTTCTTCTGTAGTCGGTCACGTATCTGTGTACGTTCCAATGAAGGGCTTAATTGATCCTAAAGCGGAATTGGGTCGTCTGCAAAAAGACTTGGACAAGGTTCAAAAGCAACATGACCAGATTGCCAACAAACTTTCGAATGAAGGTTTTGTAGCGAAAGCACCTGCTGCTGTGGTTGAAGGCGAGAAAGTGAAACTTGCTGAGTTTGCTGACCAGTTAGCGAAGATTAAAGCGAATATGGAGCAAATTGCGGCGCTTTAAGGTGTTGTTAGTTTAAACTAATTTGTGTATAAAGGGCTGATTATTCAGCCCTTTATAGTTTAAAATATTAAAAAATCAAATTGAGACAGAAGCGTATTTTGAAAATATTATTCACAAAATAAAAAAAGAGATTAACAAAGCGCAAAAAGATATAAAAATATGTATAGCGTGGATTTCTTTCGAAATAATAGAAAAAGAACTTTTAAAAGCAGCAGATAGAGGCATTTCAATCGAAATCATTTACTATTACACCCCAACTAATACTAAATGGGTTGATAGTATTGAAAATTTAAAAAAATCAAATATTCAATTATTTCCTATACATATTTATACAGGCTATATGCATAATAAGTTTTGTATAATCGACTTTAATACTCTTATAACTGGAAGCTTCAATTGGACTTATAATGCTCAAAATCATTTTGAGAACATTTTAATAATTAGAAATGATTATGAAGTCATTAAAGGGTATTTACACGAATTTTTCGATCTAAAAGAATATTTTATTGGTCATACATTAAGTTTAAAACAGAATTGCCATATTTCAAAATGTCGATCTTTTTCTTTTAATATAGGAATTCTTGGTCAAGAACAAGGTCAATATGAAGAATCTATAGTTCAGATTTATAATATATGTATAACTTCAAAAGGAGAAATTAAACATGTAAATTTTCTGTATGAAGAATACTATCAATATCTTCATAATTATTTAGAACTTAAAGATGAAAATTTTTGGAGTTATGATGAATATCAAATTTCTTCTGTAGAAGAATTACTTCAAGAATTTAATAAAGAACGAAAAAAACAAGAAGAAATTACAAAATTTTTTAATAATACATCTTCGCAAAATAATAAAATTTACAGTGTCGGCATTGTAAGCTATGAAAATTATAATGCCCATATAGAATATGGCGAATACTTAGAAAAAAAGATAGATATAATCTGGAAACATACATATTTTAGAAAAAGAATTCCTGACAATATATTTGAATATGAACATGATTCCATTACAAAAATTATTTTAAAAGCTGAAGGTTATTAAAATCAAATAAGAAATTTAAGACTCATAAAACGCTTGGCACGTAGTATTTTCCACATGAGTTGTTCTGTATCGGTGGTGGTGTGGTGCATGGATTTTGCGAATTCTAATAATTGTGGATCGAGCTTTTGATTCATGGAATTTTGTTTTTATAGTTTTTTCAAAAATATCAAATAACTCTATATACCTTCAATAATTCTCTAATGAAGCTCCCTCTCCTTCTAGGAGAGGGCTAGGGAGAGGTGCTTTTATCCAATTAAGAAACCCTCATCCCCCCGCCTTCTCCCATAGGGAGAAGGAGCTTTCATTACTAATCTTTTTTCAGTTGTGAACACACCTGCCATAAATCCTCGAATACCACATCCATCCTTCCCAACACATCATTATTCCAATATCGTACAATGGTTAAACCCAAAGCCTCTAAAAACTTGGTGCGTTCAGCATCGTATTCAATAGCATCATCCGTTCCATGCTGACCGCCATCCAACTCAATCACCAAACCAATGCCATGACAGTAAAAATCCACAATATAAGGTTCAATCACATGCTGACGGCGAAATTTAAGATTCATAAAACGCTTGGCGCGGAGTATTTGCCACATCAGGTGTTCGGCATCTGTGGCGGTGTGGCGCATGGATTTGGCGAAAGCGAGTAATTGGGGATCGAGTTTCTTATTCATTTTGGATTTAATTTTTATTATTTTTTCAAAAATAGCAAAAAATGCTCCATGTCTTCAATCATTCTCTAATGAAGTTCCCTCTCCTCTCAGGAGAGGGTTAGGGAGAGGTGCTTTTGATTTTCTTTCTTTATAACTTCTTCCCTCACCCCGACCCTCTCCCAAAGAGAGAGGGAGAAAAGACCTATAACGCCCCATTCTTCAACAACATCTCCAACCCACTCTCTTTCCCCATATACATCAGCCTTTGCTTCTCCGTTTTAAGCTGTTGCTTCACAGCAGATACATCCGCATCAATCTGCTTATACAAATCCATAATATTCAGTTGCCCTTTCGACTTCTGCACCGCAATTTTGGCTTTGTCCAACCACACGAGCGGGTCAATCAATTCCTGAATCTGCTTCTTTAACGACTGGCTTTGCGCTTCTAAAGCCTGTTGGTAAAACTTCACTTGCTCCGTACTTAAACCCTTATTTGAACCAGTTTTACTTTGCTCAACTTCCAATTGAAGTTTCAGTAAAAAGAACAAATCTTCTTGTTCATAAGCTTCATTGGCACGTTGTAACAGCTCTGTCTTTGCAGCCTTCTTAGATTCATCAGGTTCACGGTCAGGGTGAATCATCGAGGCAATTTTTAGATAAACCGTTTTTAGTGATTGACTGACTAACTTTTCGGCTTGCGCTTGTTTGTCTTGCTGACGTTTGAGCTTAGCTTGCTCTCGCGCGTGTTGGTATTGCTCACTATTCCAACCTTCAGATTCATAATGATCTTCTTCAATACCTTGATTTTCAGACTCATCAAAAGATTCTGCTATTTTCTTTTTAGGTTTCTTTTTCTGGCTATATTCACTCGCCTGCTGATAATAAGTATGCATTTTATCAACTTCATCCATCTGCTTTTGATTCAGCATGCGTGAGCCTTGTAGCAAACGAGCAAGCGCTTGGATTTTATCTTCCACTTGTGCCGTATCCGACTTGCTTAAATCATAAGAACTTAGGCTATTCCAAAGGGTCTGCATCTGCTCATAGAGCGTAGTATATAACTCACGATAGGCAGGCATTAATGCTTTTTGACTATAAGCACGAATCTCATGTTGCGCCTGTTGCCACTGCTCAAGCTGCTGCTTAAGACGCTCAATCTCATCAATTAAACGATTCAGCTTTTTCTCAGGCTTGGATTGTTCAACTTGAGTCTGAATCGTGGTTTTTAAATCAAATGACATAGCAAGAGAAAGGCAAAAGGGAAATTATAGCTTATTTATATTACCTATCACTCTTCCCATAAAGGAATGGCATCTGTTGTAAATTTTGATTAGATCTGCAAGTTAAAAACATCTTAAATACTGCTCTTTTATTTTTTAGCCTGCCCGCGACATTCTAAAAACACATAGAAATAAAAGATGCTTTCACACTAAATATCATCGCAAAAAACATTTATTTCATAATCATTTATCGGTAACAAAACGGTAAAAAAAACTTGCTTGAGCAAGCATTGAAAACTCGCTTAAGATGAAATCTGATCTATTTATGTACAGAAAAGAAAAACATCTTTTGCATAACAATATAAGCGGCTTTTATTAACCGCTAGGCACTTGATGATAATGAAATAAAAACGGAGTTTTATACATGACACATAAACGTAATATCACTTCCCTACTTTGTGCAAGCACACTCATGCTCAGTCTGAGTGCGTGTATTGACAATAAAGCTCCATCCTCTGAAAAGCCTGCCGGCGGAGATGCCTCTGCTTCAGGCACGCTGGATAAAATTAAAAAGTCTGGCACCATTGTTCTGGGCTATCGCGATTCTTCCATTCCCTTCTCTTATATTGCCGATAATCCAAATCAGCCGGTGGGTTATGCACACGATTTAGAGTTAAAAGTTGTAGATGCGGTGAAGAAAAAGCTGAATATGCCGGATTTAAAAATTCGCTATAACTTGGTGACCAGCCAAAACCGGATTCCGCTGGTGGCTAATGGTACGGTGGATTTGGAATGTGGTTCAACCACCAACAACAAGGAGCGTCAGCAACAGGTCGATTTCTCGGTCGGTTTCTTTGAAGTCGGTTCTCGCCTGCTTACCGCTAAAGATTCCGGAGTGAAAGATTTTGCCGACCTTAAAGGTAAAAAACTGGTCACTACGGCGGGGACGACATCGGAACGTTATATCCGCCAGCATCAGCAGGAATTGGGTATTGGCGAAATCATTTCAGCCAAAGACCATGCCGAATCTTTTCTGATGCTGCAAAATGGCCGTGCGATGGCATTTATGATGGATGACATCTTGCTGGCCGGTGAAAAATCCAAGGCGGCTAACCCGAATAAATGGGAAATTGTCGGTACGGCGCCAATTCACGAAATTTATGGCTGTATGCTGCGTAAAGGCGATACCGGCTTTAAGCAGGTCGTAGATGATGCCATTAAAGCCACCTATAGCTCTGGTGAAATCAACAAAATGTATGAGAAATGGTTCCAGCAGCCAATTCCACCGAAAAATATTAACCTGAACTTCCAGATGTCCGATCAGTTGAAGGCTTTAATCAGCAATCCACATGATCGTGACCAATAAGCATTAGAACAACAACTTTATACATCAGGCAGAAAAAGGACTTTTTGTCTGATGCTACTCAGGAGTTACTATGAATTATAGTTGGAACTGGGGAGTTTTATTACAGTCTACCGGAGTGGGTGACACGACCTACCTGAACTGGATTGTAACCGGTCTGGGCTGGCTGCTGGTCATTGCGGTAGTGGCCTGGAGCATTGCCATGGTTCTGGGCAGTATTTTGGGCATCATGCGCACATTGCCCAGCAAGACCGCACGGGGTATTGGTACGGCTTACGTAACCATCTTTCGTAATGTCCCCTTATTAATTCAATTGTTTATCTGGTTTTATGTGGTTCCTAATTTTTTACCTGCACCCATCAAATTATGGTGGATGAATGATCTGGGCGCGAATACCACGGCACTCATTTCCGCCAGTGTCGGTCTGGGGCTATTTACCGCAGCACGGGTGTGTGAACAGGTGCGTACTGGCATCGAAGCTTTGCCGGTCGGTCAGGTCAATGCCGGTTATGCCATGGGCTTTAGCACTGCTCAGCTATACCGTTATGTGATTTTGCCACAATCCTTCCGCATGATTTTGCCACCGCTCAGTTCCGAACTAACCAACTGTGTCAAAAATACCTCTATCGCTTCATTGGTCGGTGTGGCAGAAATTATTTCCCAGATGAAAACCATCAGTGAATATACCCAGAATACTATCGAAATTTATACCTTTGTGACCATCATCTTTATTGTGATTAACTTCTGTTTAATTCAGGCAATGAATATGCTGGAAAAACGTTTACGTGTTCCCGGTCTGATTGCAGGAGATAAATAATGGAATGGCTCACTGCATTTTTAAATGACTTGCAACTCTCTGCTCCAGCCTTGTGGCATGGTATGAGCATTACCTTAAAAGTGGTCATCAGTGCCACCATCGGCGGTATTTTGATTGGTACCCTGCTGGCCTTGATGCGCCTGTCTTCCTTTAAGGTGCTGAATTTATTTGCGCAAGGCTATGTCAATCTGTTCCGTTCAATTCCATTGTTATTGGTGCTGATGTGGTTCTATTTTGCAGTGCCGTTTATCTATACCGCAGTCACCGGAAATTACCTGACCATTGATACGGCACTGGTATCGAGTATCGTGGCCTTTATGCTGTTTGAAGCAGCTTACTTTTCGGAAATTGTCCGTGCCGGGATTCAGTCCATTCCCAAGGGGCAAACTGCGGCCGCCTATGCGCTTGGCATGAGCTATGGTCAGTCCATGCACCTGATTATTTTGCCGCAGGCCTTCCGTAAAATGACCCCTTTACTGTTACAGCAAACCATTATTCTGTTCCAGGATTCAACCATGGTTTATGCCATTGGTTTACTGGACTTTTTCAGAACCAACTACGTACGCGGCGACCTGATGTCGTTATTGACCCAATACATCCTATTTGCCGGTCTGGTGTACTTTAGCGTAAGTATGATCGCGACCTATGCCGTTAAAAAATTACAAAGGAAGTTAACTGTATGACTGATGGTAAAGTGATGATTGATCTGCAAAATGTCAGTAAATGGTACAAAGATTTTCAGGTACTCACCGACTGTACCACCCAGATTCACCAAGGCGAAGTGGTGGTGGTGTGTGGCCCTTCCGGTTCGGGAAAGTCTACCCTGATTAAAACAGTCAATGGTCTGGAGCCTTTTCAGCAAGGCAATATTTTGGTCGATGGCATTTCAATTAAAGACCCGAAAACCAATTTAAACCAACTACGCAGCCGTGTCGGCATGGTATTTCAGCATTTTGAACTGTTTCCACATTTAAGTATCATGGAAAATCTGACCATTGCCCAGATTAAAGTGCTGGGGCGATCTGAAGCAGAAGCCAAGAAAAAAGGCTTGGCCTATCTGGATCGAGTGGGTTTGAGTGCGCAAGCTAACAAGTTTCCTGCGCAACTTTCAGGAGGACAGCAGCAACGCGTAGCCATTGCCCGTGCCTTGAGCATGGACCCGATTGCAATGCTGTTTGATGAACCCACTTCTGCGCTAGATCCGGAAATGATCAATGAAGTGCTGGACGTGATGGTCGAACTGGCCAAAGAAGGCATGACCATGATGTGTGTGACCCATGAAATGGGTTTTGCCCGTCAGGTGGCCAACCGGGTGATTTTTATGGACCAGGGCAAAATTGTCGAAGACTGTACCAAAGATGAGTTTTTTAATACCCAGCGTGGTGAACGTGCCCAGCAGTTCCTGAATAAAATTTTGCACTAATCCTGCAAGATTTAATTATGAAAGATTAATAAAAAGCAGATCGGATGATCTGCTTTTTATTTGGTTATTCTAGAACTAAACGTGCATTGGTGGCCTGTACAGGTCGGTTATTCGGATGTTCCATTAAACTGGAAAAGGCCTGTATCTGCTGTTTCGAGGCTTGTTGAATGTCTTTCAGTACAATCCAGCGCACCCCTTCAGAACAAGGTGGTGTGGTCAATGAACCATTAAAACGATAATAATCTAAATGCTCA
Organism: Acinetobacter sp. NS-4; assembly: GCF_037402435.1. NCBI lineage: Bacteria > Pseudomonadati > Pseudomonadota > Gammaproteobacteria > Moraxellales > Moraxellaceae > Acinetobacter > Acinetobacter sp. NS-4. The sequence continues at coordinate 199,507 of NZ_JBBEUE010000002.1, forward strand.
GGCAAAAATGCAGCGGCCATGTCTTGGTGTTTTAACTGAACAGCATCACCCGCTTTTTTCGGCAATTCTTTCCATAATTTTTTCAGTTTTTTATTTTCCTGTCCTTGTTCGAACATCACGGCAACTACAGCCAACTCCCCTGGTGCATTGGCATGCACCAAATGCATTTCCATGGCATAGCTTTTCCCATAAATGGTATTTTCACTTGGGCTATGTAAATGGAACTGTTTTAACTGAAAGCTTTGTTGATCCAGCTCTAGCGAACTTCCTTCATGAAAATTGACCTGTACCGTACGGTTGTTATTGATGATGGTTTCAGCTTTAGAACTGTAATTGAATTTTAAGGCTGGCAGTTCAGCAGCTATGGTTTGATCAATATTAATCGGTGATTGATTCAAGCCCTCACAGGCCCGATATTCTGGTTTGATCTTGCTCCACTGTGCAGCTGACTGTGCTGCATATCCCCAATCAAAAACTGTACCTTCGGCTGCGAAAGTAGAATGAATTCCGAACAGTGCCAGGCAAGCAACCATACTCCGTTTCATAGATTAATCCTTAAAATACAATATAAAATGAGCACTTATCTTGTCGGCTTGCTATTTTGAGATCAAAACTAAAACTACCAATTGTTTAGGCTATTTGTATCTAGATTGAGTAATTATTCATCAGAAATGGATGTTAAATATTTCTGTCTTTTATCTTCATTCCATATTCTTTATCCCATCTCAAATCTGAATTAGATTTTTTTATGCACTATAATTGATTATAAAATCATCTAAATTTGCTTTATCAGCATGCATTTTGACTGAATATTGTTTAAATTATTTTTTAACATCTTCGCTTAAGAATATTGCCACTATTCAGTGCCATAAAAATTCAACAAAATTAACTTCTTTTAAAACTGTAAATTCCCCACAATTATCATATATTTATATATAATTTATATTAAAAATTATTGCACTATTATAGTGCGTAAAATACATTTCCAATAACTCTTTGCTTTATATCGAGTCTTATGATTTTTTGAGCTGGTTTAATCAAAATTTCCCAATTTCGACCATCTTCACGAAAACAATCACACGGTTATACTGAACATCTTTTTGTGATTTTAAGCACTAAAATGGAGCCATAAAATGCAAAATATTGATTTACTCTTTCTCCTTCTTGGTGCGATTTTAGTTCTGGCTATGCATGCAGGTTTTGCATTCTTGGAACTGGGGACAGTACGCCACAAAAACCAGGTCAATGCACTCAGTAAAATCCTGACAGATTTTTCCATTTCTGCTATCGCCTATTTTTTTGTGGGCTACTACATTGCTTATGGACAACATTTTTTCCATATTGGGGCAACACTAGCCGCAGATCATGGCTATAACCTGATGCGCTGCTTCTTCTTGCTCACTTTTGCCGCGGCCATCCCGGCCATTATTTCTGGCGGTATTGCGGAACGCGCCAAAATGCGTTCACAAGCGATTGCCACCTTATTGCTGGTTGCCTTGGTCTACCCATTTTTTGAAGGAATCGCCTGGAATGGCAATTTGGGATTACAAGCATGGTTAGGCAAAACATTTGGTGCCAGTTTCCATGACTTTGCCGGTTCTGTGGTTGTGCATGCTATGGGCGGCTGGATTGCGCTGGTTGCAGTGATTTTACTTGGCGCACGTTACGGTCGTTATAAAAAAGATGGTCGCGTGAGTGCACATCCGCCTTCTTCCATTCCTTTTCTTGCCCTCGGTTCCTGGATTTTAATTGTCGGCTGGTTTGGTTTTAACGTGATGAGTGCACAACGTCTGGATGTGATTTCCGGACTGGTCGCCATTAACTCACTCATGGCCATGGTTGGTGGTACCATTTCAGCCAATATCATAGGTAAAAATGACCCGGGCTTCTTGCACAACGGTCCTTTAGCCGGTCTGGTGGCGATCTGTGCAGGTTCGGATGTGGTTCACCCAGTCGGCGCCCTGATTATTGGTGTTATTGCCGGTATCATTTTTGTCAAACTTTTCACCTATACCCAGAACAAACTTAAAGTAGATGATGTACTCGGTGTATGGCCTTTACACGGCGTGTGTGGCACTTTCGGTGGCTTGGCTGTGGGGATTTTTGGACAACAATGGTTAGGCGGTTTGGGGGGTGTTTCCATGATTTCCCAAATCATCGGTACCTTGCTTGCAATCTCTGTTGCACTTGCTGGCGGCTTTATAGTTTACGGTTCACTCAAAGCCATCATGGGTATTCGTTTATCACAAGAAGAAGAATTCCGTGGTGCCGATTTATCGATTCATAAAATTTCAGCCAATTCAGAAGAAACCATTTTTTAATACTTGACTGTTTAAACTGAATCTTGATTTTCAGCGCGACTCGAAAGGGTCGCTTTTTTTATTTTTTAAACTTCATTCCCCATGCAATAGCGAGATAAAACCTACATTGGCATCAAATTTAACATCATAAAAATTGCTTAATTTCGGCCAGACCTTGAATGCGTGCTATCTCCTGCGATACTTCCAAGTCATGAAACCCTTGCAACCATAATGCATTCATTCCTGCACAAATTGCGCCCTGTATATCGTTAACAGGATGATCGCCAATAAACAGGCAATGCTCTGGCGCAATGTCTAACTTTTGACTGGTATACAGAAAAATTTCAGGATTCGGTTTACTGATACCAACCAATTCCGAACTGACAATCTCATCAAAATAATGACTAAAACCCAAGCCCTGTAAAATGGTTAAACGCGTAGCATGACCACCGTTAGAAACTACTGCCAGTTTATAACCTTGCTGTTTTAATTCAATCAGCAGTTGATTGGCCCCTTGCATGGCCACTGCCGATAACCCAAATTGCTGAAACCAGAATTGGGTCAGTTCATCCAGCTCGGGTAAGCTGTGCCATTTTAATTCTTGCAATAAGGCATTAGCCACAGAAGCGGCAATACTGGGATGGGTCAAAAATTCTTTTTTTGGATATCCTCCGTTATCGATGCGGCGGATAATCGCTTGAATTTGCGTGATTTGCTCAGGCTGTAATTGATGCTGATACCTTTGTGCCAGATATTGACTATAAGCCAGAATACTTTGATCACGATGCGTTAAAGTATTATCCAGATCGAATAAAACAGCACGAATAGTCATTTGAATACCTATACAAATCTTGCCGCTAATCTAGCACCGAAGCTTGATTCCATTATGCTCTTTCTTCGATATACTTATCAGTATTGCATGAAAAATGGGGCATGGTTTCCTGCTCTATTTAAAAATTAACTCACCTTCAACCATTACTTAAGTCTCAGTTAAGTTTTTATTGCTGTAATCTGAGCACTTTACTTCATTCATCTTTACTATGCACGATAAGCAACGCTTCATGCTCTATCAGGGCTGCTTCCTCATTATCAGTTTCTGTGTACTTTTGGTGGGCTTCCCTATCGGTGGCTCTCTGGATCTGGCACTGATTCATCCTTGGGTGAGTGAGTCGGGAAAATTTTTGCTCCGTGACAACTGGTATTTAGCCGAGCTAAATCACCGCTATGTTAAAGATTTAATCATTTTAGTCTATGTCATTTTCTGTATGCTCTGGCTCGCATCATTCAAGCTTGAAAAACTCAAACCATTAGGTTGGAGCTATGGCTATTTCTTTTGGCTGGTGATCCTGTCAACCTCAATTATCGGGCTATTAAAATCACAATCGGCTCACGCCTGCCCATGGAATATTACTATTCCCACCCCTCAAGGTTTCTTATGGGATTTTTCTGCCACCAAGGGTCACTGTTTCCCGGGAGGGCATGCTGCTACTGGCTTTGCACTAATGACCGGATATTTTGTTTTTAGACAGTCCGATAAAAAACGTGCCTACTTTTATTTGGTTGCTGGCCTGATTTTAGGTTTTGCCATGGGCTGGGCACAAATGATGCGCGGCGCACATTTTCTTAGCCATAACCTGTGGACTGCCTGGGTGATCTGGCTGGTGAATGTTGGCTTTTATCTGTTCAATTATAAAAAATTCAAACCGGCTTCCGTACAACATCCCTCTTAAACCGAAGGCGAAAGCCTGTTACAAGGGTAATTGCACATTCACCTGTAAACCGCCCAGACTGGCACTCTTGGAAAAAGACAGGCTTCCACCTAAACGCTCAGTGGCTTTGTCTACAATAGACAAGCCCAGACCACTGCCTATTTCCAGATGATGGTGAATCCGGTAAAAGCGCTTAAGTATGTTTTCATACATCTCTGGCGCGATACCTGGTCCACTGTCCTCAACTTGAATCATGGCAAAACCGGCTTGTTTAAACACCGATACATTGATCACCCCTTGATGAGGAGTGTATTTAATCGCGTTATCGATCAGGTTAAAAATGATGGAATGTACAGCCGATTGCTGACTGTGCAGCAGCAGATCTTCTTGTCGCTCCATCCCCAAATCAATTTCTTTTTGCATGGCTAAATGTATGAGTTGTTCTACACAATTCACCGCAACCTGATTGAGCAAAAATTGCTGTTTGGTTTCAACCTCCATGATAGAGGCATCCTGTTTGGCCAGATTGAGTAACTGGCTGACCAAATTCTGAATACGGATTAAGCCCTGACTTAAATTCTGTAAATCCTGATCTTCCGGAGACTGTTTTAACAAAATCTGGATCTGTAAATTCAAGGCAGTGATCGGTGTGCGCAGCTCATGTGCAGCATCGGCAATAAACTGGCGCTGTTCCTGTTGCGATTGTGAAATACGGTCAAACAGATGATTCATTTCAACTATGGTCGGAACAATTTCTACCGGATAATTATTCATTTGAATGGCCGTTAATTCATCTGAATCACGGCGTGCCAATTCTGCCTTAAAGTCATCTAAGGGCTGCAAACTACGACTGATAATCCAGCTCAGCCCCAAAATTACCACAGACATAAACAGCAAATAAGGAAGGAACATGCCGGCTGCCAGTTCTAAAGCCAAGTGCTCTCTGGTCGATTGCTGCTGGCTAATCTGAATCTGTTTATCTTTTAAAGGCAAGACATACGTATGCCAAATATCCTGTGTGGTTTTATGGGTATAAAATCCGGCTTTTTTTACGGGCTGAACCAGCAGGTTTAAGGCATGGGTTTTATAATCCTGATCTGCATAAGACCAGACATCAATAAATAAATCTTCTTCCTGATAATGCTTGGACTGATCGATTTGGCTTTGAATCGGTTCAGGATCATGTAGCGCGACGCGTTCTGCCAGATTTTGCATCTGGGCATCCAGAATTTCATTTATTTCGTCCAGCGCAATCCGGTAAGCCGAGAACACCAGCAGACAGCCAAAAGCAATACTGAAAATTGAAATATAGATAATCAGACGTTTTTTTAATGAATACTGTGGTTGCACCAATGATTAACCTTATAATTGCCCCAGTCGATAGCCCAACCCGCGAATGGTTCGAATAAAATCTTTGCCGAGTTTGGCGCGTAAATGGTGTACATAAACCTCAATGGTATTGCTGTTTATCTCACTGTCCAGATCATATAACTTATCTTCTAAATTGGCTTTAGAAAAAATCTTGTTCGGATGGCTGACCAAAGGAATTAAAATGGCCCACTCACGATTGGACAGGTCTATATATTGCCCCTGAAACTTGGCAATATGCTGTTCAACATCCAGCACCAAACCACCATAAGCCAAGGTTCTTAAACTATCTTGCAGGCTGGATTCCGCACCACTACGACGTAACAACGCATGAATACGCGCCAACAGTTCATCAAACTCATAGGGCTTGATTAAATAATCATCTGCCCCCTGATTTAATCCATCTACACGGTTTTGCAACTGATCACGGGCAGAGATAATCAGTACTGGTAAAGTCGGCCATTGCTGGCGAATATTTTTCAACACCTGCATACCATCCATCATCGGTAAGCCAAGGTCGAGTAAAACAATATCAAATTTTTCTTGTGTCAGCCTTTTTAAACCATCAATGCCATTATTGACCCATTCCGCATCCATTTGCTGATATTTCAACAAAGTCATGCTGGATTCAGCAATCATAAAATCATCTTCAATCATTAATATTTTAGTCATGCGTTCAACTCATAGTTTCTTTTTTGATTGACATTGCTGCAACATATTATATTGCTCATCCATGGTCTGGCTTTGAACATCGAGCAGGCCGAGCAGACTTGGAAATAAATTATCATGGCTCAATTCTTGGCTTTTTTGCTTTGCCAAGCAAGCAATTTGCGCAGAATTTTGTTGGCTCCACTCAGGTGAAAACCACATCAGCATGGGAATATGGGTTTGCTGTGCAGGTGCAATCGCATAAGGTGAACCATGTAGATATAAGCCATGCTCTCCGGTTGACTCGCCATGATCGGATAAATACCAAAATCCGGTTTGATAACTGGCATTAGTTTTTAAGACTTGAATAAGCGAACTTAACACATGGTCGGTATATACAATCGAATTATCATAACTGTTCAATAATTCTGTGCTGCTACAGCCCTGAATGGCATTGCTATCACAGCTCGGTTTAAACGGCTGGAATGCAGCAGTGGAACGCTGATAATAAGCCGGTCCATGACTGCCCATTTGATGCAAGACAATTAAACGTGGCGTTTGGTCAGTTGCCGGAATTCCTGCAAGATAGGCTTTTAGGCTGTCCACCAGAATTTCGTCATAACAGTCTCCATCTTTGGCACACCATTTATCTTTTAACTGTTGTGGAATTTGATACTGTTCCACCCGGTTACATGTCCCTTTACAGCCGGAATTATTATCAATCCAGGTCACCTTGTAGCCAGCTCGTTTGGCAACATCCAGCAATCCTTCACGATGGCTGGCAAGCTGGTCATCATAATCTTTACGCGGCATGCCCGAGAACATACAAGGCACTGAAACTGCCGTTGCCGTACCACATGAGCTGACATTGCTAAAATTGATAATATCCAGTTTGGATAGTTCAGGGTTGGTATTTTTAGCATAGCCATTTAAAGAAAAACTTTCCGCACGTGCAGTTTCACCCACCACCAGTACCATCAATTTAGGTTTATGCTGGGTACTGACTGGTTGATCCAAATGCGCATCTTCGCCATAAGGAATTAAAGGCAAATTCTGTTTCGGTGCAGATTTATGATAATAAGAAAGTGTTGATGCGATGGTGTTTTGAGGAGAAATCATGCCTTTTAAATCACGATGCTCCCGAAAGATCGCAGCATAATCCACATAAAAGAGAAATAACAATCCGCCCACCAATAACAATGAAGCAATGCCATTAATGAGTTTTTTTGTTGCTTTAGGCAAGAAAGCTTCAGGCTTGATACGCACCAAAGCCACAAAAATAAGCGGGCAGATCACCAGGAACACAGTCCAAAGCACAAAGCGCAGAGACATTAAACCTCGGACTTCACGTGCATCGGTTTGCATCATATTCTGAACCTGTTCAGGTGAAATCACCACGCCCAAACTATTGACAAAATATGCCGTAAAACCACCGACCACTAAAAGAATTGAAGCAAATATTTTTGCGTTCCATTTCCACTGGATCAGCTGAAAAATAAAGTTATACGCCGCAACAATCACCAATACGGTTGCCATTAAAAACAAATAGGCTTTAGGACCTTGATAGGGCGTTAGATTTTGTATTTTTTGAAAAAATGCAAAATTTAAAATCGCGCCCAGCCAGATTGCCAGCAATAAATTAAACTGGCTTAATGAAATCGGCTTTATCTTATTACGTATTGGATTGATGATATTGGACATAAGTGTTGGCTAAACTTTTTACTGATGTGTTAATCTAAAATATCAAACTTAAAACTCACTTAATATAAAAAAATAATAAAAAAAGGCAATAAAAACATTGCCTTCTCTTAAATAATAGCATCTAACTCATTAGAATTTGTATTCTAAGCCTGTACCTAATACAGGTTGTTTAGTTTCCAAATCACCTTGTTCAAGCGTTAAATAACCGGCATAACCATACGCTTTTACTTGTTTGTTAAATGCGTAGTCTGCACCCACAAAAATTTGCTGCGCATCAAAATCTGATTTTGCTGATTTAAAGCTGGTGGTATTTTGGCTATATTGCGCTTTTACAGTCCAGGCTTTCGCAGTCGGAAGATTATATTCCGCACCCACTAACCAGCCTTGTGAATCATCGATATCTGCTGCTGGTAGTTCATTGCCGGCTGCATCTTCTACTTCAGAAGTTTGATAAAGCGCTTTAAGTGCCAAACCACCATCCAGGTTTACACGACCAATGGCACGAAGTGTATTTGCAGCAGCAAAAGCAGTTCCGGCAGCCCCAGCAGTTACTTCAGGTGTAGCTGCATTTAAAAAACCGCGGCCAGCAAAAGTGCTTGGAATTGCTTTGTCATAAGCAATTCCTGCTACAACCACAGGGCTGTCATATACTACAGATGCAGACCATGCATCACCTAAGCCACGACCTGCAGTTTTTGAAGACCCATTACCTTTCGCAATGCCTAAATCTTCACCAGAAGCCAACAATGCATTCACTTTAATGGCACCTGTAGGCAATTTAATTGCCGGAGATTCATAAATGACTGCATTTGCAACCCGAGTTTCACCAGTAAAAATACCAGTCACATCGGCTTTGTTCGCTACATAGTTATTGAATGTATCAACTGGGCTTGAAAGCTGTTTCAATGGAGTGTCATGTGCACCCACTTTTAAAGTACCGAATTGAGCATCTTTTAAACCGACAAAACGGTTACGTGTAGTCCAGTCGGTGCTATCACCATCTGCACTTAGACCCCACTCAATCGCATAGACTGCACTTAAACGATCGTTAAGTTTTTCCTCACCTTTCAAACCTAGAAATGAGCTGTTTGAACTTACTTCAACAACGTCACGATCAGAAACAGGTGACGCATTATCTTCTGGTAAATAATCGATACTTGCATCAATTTCTCCATAAAGAGTTGGCGCTGCAAAAGTTGATCCCGCTAATACACTTAAAGCAATCGCTGCTGCAATTTTGGTTTTCATTTATTAAGATTCCTAAATTATCTTGTAACAAATGTTACAACTGCATCTTATTTTACAAAATGATTAATTTTATATTTATATATATTTTTTAGTACTTTAGCTTGTCAGACAATTAAATGGCGGAGGATGGCTGTTTTGTTACACAGTTGATCCAGCGCAAGATAAAAACAACAGACAGAATCGCAATAATATTAATGGCCAGCAAATAATCGGCATAGCCCAGTGCATCGGCAAAAATTCCGCTTAAGCTATACAATCCCCCACTTACGGTTGCCATCAGCGAAACCTGAAAAGTGAAATCTGTGCCGGCCAAATGTTTACGGCTGTATTGCATCACCAAGGTAAGCATGACCACCAGTAACATCGCTGAAATCATGTCTTCAGCAGCATTAATCAGATAAATCACCCAGGTCTCAATATGCCGTTGAGCCTCATATTGAAAAGCCAACCAGGTATAAGCCGCCAAACTCAAAATCTTGAATATGGAAAAGACCAGCAGTGCTTGAGCACGGGAAAGAAACTTGAGGCTAAAACCGGCCAGCCCGGCTCCCGCTAATGCCGCCACGGCACCGAGCATGGTGACATAGAGACCAATTTGCGAAAAGCTCAAGCCTAAATCGACCATTAAGGGTTTCAGTAAAGGCCCGGATAAGCCATCGGCAATCTTAAATGTGATCAGGACTGCCAGCCATGCAGCAAGATTCGGAGTCCGATAAAAATAAGCCAGATAATTTTTTACTTTCTGCCAGCTAAAGCTTTCTGCTTCAGTCATGGACGGCGTATGCTTCAGTCTATGCGGTTCTTTAAAAAAAAGTATGGGCAATGTATTAAGCAGTACCAATGCCGCCAAAATTAAAAAAGTGCTTTGCCAATCCAGCCATTCCAGTGCCCACAGAATGGCTCCCCCACCGACAATAAAACCCAGCCGTGAGCCGATCACCTGAAAAGTGTTGCCCCAATGCTGCTGTGCGTGATTCAGCAGATTGACGGCTAAACCATCGGTTGCAATATCTTGGGTGGCACCCACCAGATTCATGCTGAGTAAAGCCACAAAAAAAGCCAGTAAATATTCAGGTTGGTTTAAAGCTTGGATGGGAAGAAAAGATAGACCCAGCAACACTGCGACACTGAGTAACTGGGTGGGTACAATCCAGCTACGGTAATGTCCAAATGCTGCATGACCAAAACGGTCGACCCAGGCTGCCCAGAAAATTTTAATCGACCAGGGCAACATCAATAATCCAAAACCGCCAATATGTGCCAGCGATACCCCTTGGGCACGTAAAATCACTGGCAAAGCATGGGTCATAAAGCCCACTGGCAAACCTTGGGCCCAATATAAAGAAAACAATAAAATATAGAGCTTAGGTGAAGTCGGCATATTGTTCCCTGAGTATCCCTGCCTTTAAAACTATTCATTTAAAGTTATTCATTTAAAATCAGGCTTTTAAAATTATATCTTTAGAGTCGTATCGTGAAACTGCAAGCAGATTGATCATTGTGCTCAAGTCAGTTGGATAGTTGTTTACTTTTTGCCAATGCATCTTATTTTACAAAAGCTTAGCATATTTTTAAGCCTATAAAATTTTGTCAGGAAGTTCAATCAACGGCCATGATCAAACATTTTCCTACATTGCCTGCTCAAGTTCCTGCCCGTAGCGGAAATTTAAGCCGAAATATTTTCAAAAAGATATTTCTTGCCCAAGGCTGGAGTTTTGATGGCGAATTTCCCAACCTGCCTAAAGCGGTGGCCATTATTTCTCCGCATACTTCGAATATAGATGCTTGGTATGGCTTTACTGCCCTGCTTGGGCTGGGTATCAAGATTACCGTTTTTGGCAAACACACCTTATTTAACACACCGCTTAAACCCTTGCTGGAATGGATTGGCGTGATTCCGGTCAATCGCAGTATTCAACAAGGTACAACTCAGCAAATTATTGACTTCATTAATACTCAAGACCATATCTGGGTCGGTATGGCACCGGAAGGAACACGCAAACAGGCCGAGTCGATTCGAAGCGGGTTTTATCGTATTGCAGTGGGTGCCCACATCCCTATTGTGATGTTTTCACTGGATTACAAAAACAAGGCCATTCACTGCCTGGGCGTGTTCTACCCGACTGGAAATTATGAGCAGGATCTGGAACAAATCCTGGATCAATATACCGGAAAATTTTCTCCCAAAAATCCGGGCTGGTTGGCCAAGCCTTTACAAAATCGTTTAAAAAACAACTAGCCAAAGTGAAATTTATTTGTTGTGATGTGTGCAACATTGGCGATTTGATGTTCAATTTCAACCATGAAACTTGCACACTATTCCTGTATTGGCTTACTTGGACTGAGCCTGATTGGCTGTGATAAAGCCACTCAAACCCCACCGCAAACTACAAGCATAAAAGCGCGTGAACCTGTGATTGCCATCGCTTTAGGCGGTGGTGGTGCCAAAGGCTTTGCCCATATCGGGGTGCTGAAAGTTTTAGAATCACATGGGATTAAACCGAAAATTGTCACTGGCACCAGTGCCGGCAGTTTTGTCGGCAGTATTTACGCCAGTGGCAAAACACCGTATCAATTACAACAAATTGCACTTACTTTAAAAGAATCGGACATTCGTGACCTAACCCTGAACAGTCAAGACATTGTACAAGGTCAAAAATTGCAGAATTATGTGAACCAGCACATTGCCAATAAACCGATTGAACAGTTCCCGATTCGCTTTGCCGCCATAGCCACCCGTCTGGACACCGGGCTTAAAGCGGAATTTATTAAAGGCAATGCCGGTCAAGCCGTGCGTGCCTCATGCAGTATCCCCAATGTATTTGTGCCGGCCACCATTGGCGGAAAACAATATGTGGATGGTGGTCTGGTCAGTCCGATTCCAGTAAAAACAGCCAAAGCCATGGGGGCAGATATCGTCATTGCCGTGGATATTTCTGCGCGCCCAGAAGGCTCTAAACCGCTGAATATGTGGGGGCTGCTGGATCAGACCATTAATATTATGGGACAGCAAAGCATCAATGAAGAACTCAATCAGGCCAATGTGGTGATTCAACCTAAAGTGGGGCATTTGGGAACTCTGGATTTAAAAGCCAGCAATCAGTCTATTCTGGAAGGTGAGAAAGCAGCCCAGCTCAAAATCATTGCCATTGACAAGGCGATTAGCGATTTTAAAAAATCAGCTGCTGCATTCAAGCCTGCTGCAAAATCTAGAATTTAAAAATTATGCTTTTTTAATATTCAAAGACTTATTCATCTGCTAAATTGATATAGAGGCTGAAATGGTCTCTATTCATTTTTACAATACACGAGTAGATGTATGGAATTTGCTTTCGAACCTTGGCATTGGTTTGTATTGGGTGTGTTGCTCATGCTTTCTGAATTAGTCATCCCCGCTTTCGCTGCACTGTGGTTTGGCATCGCAGCCATCATGGTGGGCGTTTTATACTGGATGTTCCCGATGATGGGCCTTACCACCCAACTGGTCACCTGGATTATCTTGTCCGTTCTGTGTACTTTGCTGTGGTTTAAATTTATTAAACCGCTTTCGATTGATAAAACCAAAGCAGGTTTATCGCGTGAAGCAACCATCGGTCAAGTCGGCATGGTCATTCAAATTCATATGCAACATGACTTGATTACCGTGCGTTTTCCGATGCCGGTTTTAGGTTCAGATGAATGGAACTGCCGTTCATTGTCACCGGTCAAAGTGGGTGATCGGGTACGCGTAATCGAAATTTCGGGTAATGATCTTGTGGTGAAACCCCACAATCCAAATAACGAAAATATATAAAGTGAGGAAATAACATGTCTGGTGGAACGATTATTGTTTTAGCGCTGCTGGTTTTTGCCGGCGTGACCATTTTTAAAGGGGTACGTATCGTCCCGCAGGGTTATAAATGGATCGTGCAACGTCTGGGTAAATACCATACCACTCTGGGACCGGGACTCAGTTTTGTCATTCCTTATATTGATGAAGTGGCTTATAAAGTCACCACCAAAGATATCGTGCTGGATATTCCTTCGCAGGAAGTGATTACCCGTGACAATGCGGTACTGCTAATGAATGCCGTGGCCTATATCAATATCACCACGCCGGAAAAAGCGGTGTATGGTATTGAAAACTATACCTGGGCCATTCAAAACCTGGTACAAACTTCACTGCGTTCTATTGTCGGTGAAATGGATCTGGATGATGCTCTTTCTTCACGTGACCACATTAAGGCTAAACTGAAAGCTGCCATTTCCGATGATATTTCCGACTGGGGCATTACCCTAAAAACCGTTGAAATTCAGGATATTCAACCGTCATCGACCATGCAGGCAGCCATGGAAGCACAAGCAGCGGCTGAACGTCAGCGCCGTGCAACAGTGACCAAGGCAGATGGTGAAAAACAGGCCGCCATTTTAGAAGCAGATGGCCGCCTGGAAGCTTCACGTCGTGATGCCGAAGCACAAGTGGTATTGGCTGAATCCTCACAACGTGCCATCGAAATGGTCACTTCGGCTGTCGGGGATAAAGAAATTCCTGTGGCCTATTTGCTGGGTGAACAATATGTCAAAGCCATGCAAGACATGGCGAAATCGCCGAATGCCAAAACTGTGGTATTACCTGCAGATATTCTCAGCACCATTCGTGGGGTGATGGGCCGTAATCCATAAGCACCTGTTCTTTATTAAAAAATAGACAGCACTGGCTGTCTATTTTTTTGGGTTCTGGAAAAATATCAGCAATTTTTTTTAATCTATGGTTAAATTTCGCGTTATTTTTTGAAATTATTTGTGCTTCTCTCCTAAAAGCCTGTGTTTCGATCTACTGTCCACCTTGTAACTGGATACCGTATGAGCTCCCTAAATCCGACCCTGATTACCTTTCTTTTTTATATTGTCGCCATGATCGCGATTGGCCTGATGGCTTATCGCGCAACCGCCAACTTCTCTGATTACATTTTGGGGGGTCGTCGTTTAGGTAGTTTTGTCACAGCGCTCTCTGCCGGTGCTTCAGATATGAGTGGCTGGTTGCTGATGGGACTTCCCGGCGCAATTTATCTTTCAGGTTTGTCTGAAATGTGGATTGCCATTGGCCTGATTATTGGCGCATGGCTCAACTGGCTACTGGTTGCCGGACGCTTACGTGTACACACCGAAGTTCAGCACAATGCCTTAACCTTGCCGGATTATTTTTCTAACCGTTTTAATGACCAAAAGAAAATTTTGCGCGTTACATCCGCTTTCATCATTTTAATTTTCTTTGCTATTTATTGTGCTTCAGGCATGGTTGCAGGCGCGCGTCTGTTTGAAAACATGTTTGACATGTCTTATAGCACGGCGCTTTGGATCAGTGCCATTGCCACCATCAGCTATGTATTTATTGGTGGTTTCCTGGCCGTGAGCTGGACCGACACCATTCAAGCATCATTGATGATTTTTGCCCTGTTGCTTACTCCAATTGTGACTATTTTTAGTTTCTCGGACCTGTCGCAAATGACCCTGGCACTTGAAGCTGCACGTCCACAAGCCATGAATGTCATGGGGGATTTAAGCTTTGTTGCCATCATGTCCCTGCTTGCCTGGGGCTTGGGCTACTTTGGACAACCGCATATTCTGGTTCGTTTTATGGCGGCAGATTCAGTCAAATCGATTCCCAATGCACGCCGTATTGGTATGGCATGGATGACTTTATGCTTGGGCGGCGCAGTTGCGGCAGGTTTCTTTGGTATTGCCTACTTCCAGCAGCATCCTGAACTTGCAGGCGCAGTGACAGCCAATCCTGAGACCGTATTTATGGAATTGACCAAAATTCTGTTTAATCCATGGGTTGCCGGTATTGTTCTTGCAGCGATTTTAGCAGCGGTGATGAGTACCTTGAGTTGTCAGCTTTTAGTATGTTCAAGTACCTTAACTGAAGATTTCTACAAATCATTCTTGCGTAAAAATGCCACCCAAACCGAACTGGTTTGGATTGGTCGCTTAATGGTGTTAATGATTGCCCTGCTTGCAATCTGGATGGCCGGAAATCCTGAATCTAAAGTGCTAGGCCTGGTGGCTTATGCCTGGGCAGGTTTTGGTGCGGCCTTTGGTCCACTGATCATTCTTTCCTTGTTCTGGCGCCGTATGACCTTAAATGGCGCTCTGGCTGGTATGCTGGTGGGTGCGATTATGGTCGTACTCTGGAAAAATACGATTGGGGAAACGGGCCTTGGTTTTATTCCTGCCGGAGTCTATGAAATTATTCCGGGCTTCATTTGTTCAATGATTGCGATTGTAGTGGTCAGCTTAATGGGTAAAGCACCTACAGAGGAAGTCACTGCACGTTTCGATGAAGGTCAGCGTTTGTATAACGAATCCAAATAATCTTTAAAGCATAAAAAAGAGGACGATATGTCCTCTTTTTTTTAATTCAATTTTTTAATTCTTTTTTTAGATTCACATTAAATTAGCTTTTACGTGACAGTAAAAATTGTGAAATCTGATTGAGTTCAGCAGCATCTTCGCCAAAGAAAGCCAAGGCTTGAAAGGCCTGATCATGCAGTTCTTGGGCATAGGCCTGAGCTTTGTCTAGCCCCATGAGTGCAGGATAAGTCGATTTCTCTACTTGCTGATCTTTACCGGCTGTTTTTCCTAATACTTCAGTATCGGAAATAATATCCAGAATGTCATCTTGCACCTGAAAAGCCAGTCCAATGGATTGTGCATATTCACGCAATTTAGGAATCGCTTGATCGGTGCCCTCAAACACGGTAACAGCTGCCATCATCACCGCTGCAGAAATCAGGGCACCGGTTTTATTGCGATGAATATTTTCCAATGCCTGCTGATCGACATGCTTGCCTTCAGCCTGCAAATCCAGCACCTGGCCACAGACCATTTTTGAACTGGCGGTCGCCAAAATTTGCATCTGTTTTAAAATAATCGAATGATTCACCGCAGGCCCCTGATCAAACAGGCGGCTGCCCAAAATTTCAAAGGCCATCGACTGCAAGATATCTCCCGCCAGTAATGCGGTATCTTCACCAAAAGCCACATGACAGGTGGGTTGGCCACGACGCAATAAATCATTATCCATACAGGGTAAATCATCATGCGCCAGTGAATAGCAGTGAATCATTTCGATGGCGACGGCTGCACGGCGAACGGCTGCAAAATTAGCATTCGGTTTTAAGGCTGCAGTGGCATAACACAGTGCCGGACGTACACGTTTACCCCCAAGCATAACAGCATGATGCACTGCACCTTTCAGCGGCTCCGGAATGGAAAATGCGTCTAATGCAGTCAATAAATCCTGCTGGATACGGTGTTGTGCTTGGGTTAATGCATTTGCTTGCACGTCAGTTAAAGATGACACATTCGCCTCGAATACTTTGCTTTGGTTAATAGATCGGGAAAATTAAGAATGCGCCCGATCTAATATACAATGCTCTTGTCACCATCGACAGAGAACTTGCGATTCCTCATCTGCATGAGAATTAGATAGTCATGATCGTTTAAGCTTTGGCTAAGCGAACTTACCAATCAATGACAAGCAGCATGATACTGCTTTCTCGCAAGATTCTCTATCTGCTTTGTTATTTCAGGCTATCTTCTGGAATTCGAACCCAGCCTTCCATCAGTACCCGTGCACTACGGCTCATCACTGCCTTCTTCACCTGCCATTGTCCATTTTCCTGCACCGCTTGTGCACCAACACGTAAAGTTCCTGAAGGATGGCCAAAACGTACCGCTTCACGCGCACCGCCGCCAGCTGCCAGATTAACCAAAGTTCCAGGAATTGCCGCAGCTGTACCAATGGCAACAGCAGCCGTGCCCATCATGGCATGGTGCAGTTTACCCATCGACAATGCTCGCACCAGCAAATCAACATCTGTGGTTTGAATATCTTTACCGCTTGAAGATGTGTAGGCCTTAGGTTTCGATACAAAGGCAATTTTCGGGGTATGCTGGCGCTTTTCCGCTTCGGCAATGTCCTGAATCAAGCCCATCTGTTTGGCGCCATAGGCACGGATGGTTTCAAAACGTGCCAGTGCATGAGCATCTCCATTGATGGCATCCTGTAATTCAGTGCCCTCATAGCCAATCTCTTCAGCATTTAAAAAGATGGTTGGAATACCGGCATTAATAAAAGTGGCCTGGAAAGTGCCGATATTCGGAACCTCGAAAGTATCGACCACATTGCCTGTCGGGAACATGGCTCCACCCTCTTCACCATCATCTGCTGGGTCGAGAAATTCAATTTGAACTTCTGCTGCCGGAAAAGTGACCCCATCCAGTTCAAAGTCACCAGTTTCCTGCACTTGACCGTTGCTGACAGGTACATGGGCAATAATGGTTTTTTGAATATTGGCTTGCCAAATGCGTACCGTACAAATCCCATTTTCAGGAATACGCTCTGCACTGACCAAGCCATTGGAAATGGCAAAGGAACCGACCGCTGCGGTTAAGTTTCCGCAGTTACCGCTCCAGTCAACAAAAGGCTGATCAATTGCCACCTGCCCGAATAAATAATCCACATCATGATCTGGCTGGGCACTTTTGGCCAAAATCACGGTTTTGCTGGTACTTGAACTTGCTCCACCCATACCATCAATTTGCTTGCCGTAGGGATCTGGACTCCCAATCACACGCAGCAATAACTGATCACGTACTTTTCCAGCCTGCTGTGCAGCTTCCGGCAAGTCATCCAGTTTAAAGAACACCCCTTTACTGGTACCACCACGCATATAGGTTGCCGCAATTTTAATCTGGGGAGCAAAACTCATTTCTCTTTAGTCCTTTCATTTATCATTGTTGTACATCATCAGCAAAATGCTAAAAAGCATCATAGCGATTTTTTTATAAAATATATGCTTCTCTGGACTTAAGTATAAAAAACAAACTTTAAACTTTTTTTTATAATTCCCATTATTTTATTTTATGTAATTAAAAATAAAATTAATTGCTTGATTCAAAATCAAAATATATAGAATATTTTTTTTGTGATTATTTTTTAACAACCTCCCTCCTAGCCCTGTACTAGGCTAATACATTTCAATCTATTACAATCTATTACAATCCTTTCCTTACACATTGTCGGGCTGAATACTTTGAATAAAGAGTCTTCTCAACTTCAGCGTGGCTTAAAGAACCGTCATATCCAACTGATCGCCATGGGCGGTGCAATTGGGACGGGCTTATTCTTAGGGTCCGCACAGGTCATCCAATCTGCTGGTCCTTCCATCATTTTGGGTTATGCCATTGGCGGTTTAATCGCCTTTTTAATCATGCGCCAACTGGGTGAAATGATTGTACATGAGCCTGTAGCAGGATCATTCAGTCACTTTGCCAATAAATATTGGGGTAAATTCCCGGGCTTCTTGGCGGGCTGGAATTACTGGATTTTGTACATTCTAGTGGCCATGACTGAACTGACTGCCGTGGCTAAATACATCAACTATTGGTGGCCACATATTCCGGCATGGGCTTCGGTACTGTTCTTCTTCATCGTGATTACCTTGGTCAATCTCGGCAATGTGAAATTTTATGGCGAATCTGAATTCTGGCTTTCGATTATTAAAGTGACCGCTGTTATTTCCATGATTGTTTTTGGTTTGTATTTATTACTGACCGCAGATGCAGGATCAACTTCTTCATTTAGCAATCTTTGGTCACATGGCGGTTTCTTCCCGAATGGCTTTGAAGGCCTATTTTACATGCTTGCCTTCCTCATGTTTGCCTTTGGTGGGATTGAACTGATTGGTATGGCAGCTGCAGAAGCCAAAGACCCGGAAAAAACCATTCCTAAAGCCATTAACCAGGTGGTGTTCCGTATTCTGATTTTCTATATCGGTTCACTCACGATTCTTTTATCTTTAGTGCCTTGGAACCAGCTGGAACTTGGCGGTCTGGATAAAAGTCCATTTGTGATGATTTTCAGTCAACTCGGGATTGGCTGGGCAGCGCATTTACTTAACTTCATTATCTTGACTGCTGCACTGTCTGTTTATAACAGCGGTATGTATGCCAATAGCCGTATGTTGTATGGTTTGGCACAACAAGGCAATGCACCGAAAGTATTCCTTGGTGTGAATAAACAAGGTGTACCTATTGCTGCTGTTTTATTCTCTGCACTGTTAATTTTCGGTTGTGTACTACTTAACTACTTTGTTCCAGAAGATGCTTTAGGCCACTTGATGTATGTAGTGGTAGGTGCATTAGTACTCAACTGGGCCATGATTAGCCTGACTCACTTGAAGTTTAGAAAAGCAGTTAAACAAGCCTCAATTCAAACCAAGTTCCCTGCACTTTGGGCACCCATCAGTAATTATTTAGTCCTGATCTTTATTGCAACTGTGCTTTATATTATGTGGACCCAAGGTTTTAAAGAATCCGTACTGATGATTCCAATTTGGGTGGTAGTGATGTTTGGCTTATTTAAAATATTGAATAAGAGTAAATCTTAAGCAAATACGCTCAAGTAAAATCTTTAAAAAGTTATTGTTTCGACAATAACTTTTTTTTTATACCTATTTGCGCTAAATTAGCTGCGTTTTGTGCCCTTAGCTTAACTGGATAGAGCAGTTGCCTCCTAAGTGACCGACGCGGGTTCGACTCCCGCAGGGCGCACCATTTTATGGTTTATTTTTATCTACAACACTCCAAGTTAATATGAAAAATAAATAAAATTCATAAGCTTAATAAAAATCAAATCTAAGTAAATCTATGAAATTCTAATTTAATACATATTTTTTTGCGGTAATTTTTACGGTAATATGGATTACCGTAAAAATGCCAAAAATCGTTATTCCACTTACGGATACCAAGATTAAAACTATCAAAGCAGACTCTACGAAATGGCTTTGTTGCATAAAGCCTTTAAAGATAGAGTTCTTTTAAGCATCTCAAATTTAAGTGACAACTTGGGTATGAGGTCGGCCTAACTCTGTAAATTTATTTAAGACCGCTATACGTGCATGAATTTCATTGACCTGACTGCTAAAATTACGAGCACTGAGTCTATCTCCTAATAGTTTTATACAATGCATCTTGGTTTCAACCAAACTGCGTCGATGATAACCAGACCACTTTTTCCAAAGCGTTCTACCCAGATGTTTGACTGCTTTTAATAATTCGTTTCTTTCTAAAAAGCTTAATTTCTTATCTTTCCATGGCTTTGCATTTTTCCTGGGCGGAATCACAGCATGTGCTTGTCGATCTGTAATTACCTGACGGCACTGCTTGGTGTCATAAGCTCCATCGGTATATACGGAGTCAATCTGCTCATCTTGTGGAATCTGATCGAGTAAATTACTCAGTACCTGTGAATCACTCACATTGTTGGTCGTGAGTTGAACTGCTCGTATTTGTAGGGTTTCAGCATCTATACCAATATGAAGTTTACGCCATTGGCGGCGATATTCAGGTTGATGTTTTTTACGCTTCCATTCACCTTCACCTAAGAATTTCAAACCAGTAGAGTCAACGAGTAGATGTAATCCACGAATGCTTTTTTGATAACTAATAGCAATATCAATATGCTTTTGTCTTCTACAGAGGGTGGAATAATCTGGAGCTGTCCAATCTAATCCACAGAGCCTAATAAGGCTTTGAACAAAGCCTGTAACCATACGTAAAGAAAGTCGAAATAGAGATTTGATCATCAAACAGCATTGAATGGCTGTATCGGAATAGGTTTGATTTCTTCCATGCTTCGCTTGTCGCTGAGCATACCATTGAGTCTGAGGATCGAACCAAATTGAAATATTCCCTCGGTTTATTAAAGCTTGGTTATAAGAGGACCAATTAGTTGTTCGATAGATTTTGGATACAGGTTTCTTCATTTGGAAATTATATTGCTGAAGATGCCTTTAAGAACAACTTTATGCAACAAAGCCTTAGAAAGGCGGTTACGCATAATTTCAAAATGCCGATAGAATTGCTCTACTGTGATTTGCTCTTTTGAATCCTTTAAATACCCTAAGTCAACGCGAACAATAAGCACCTTTGTATGGTGATTGAATATCTGTTCAACATATTCCAGCAGGCTTTCTTTATTATTTCTTTCCTGTAGCCTAAACTGATGCAAATCTTGTTCAATTTCTCCTTTTAACATTTTGAGCATCTTTATCCAGCCTGACAATGAGCTCTAGGTATTGGGAGAAAAAAGGCGCAATGACTCCCAGGTATGCTGCCAGGCTCCGCCCGCTTGATTTTGATCATCTAAAATAATAAATGGTATTTTCTTTCGCTTTAAAAAATAAGCCGTAGATAAAGCTGCCTGTCCGCCACCAATAATGATTACCTCAGTTTCAGTCTGTTGATAATTCAAAGCTTTTCCCCCTGTTCTTGTTTCAGAGATTTTTCTGCATTCTGCGTAGCCATACAGCCTGAACCGGCTGAACTAATCACTGTATGGTAAACACCATATCAATATTACCTACAACAAAGACACCATCTACAACAGTTACAGTGAAGCCATTCGCTACCCTCTATGAATCTGGATAAAACCATCATGCAGGTTCAACTATTTTTTTAAACAAAATTTGGGCAAATCATATGCCAGTTATCACTTTGGTCATTGTGGTCAATTGCCCGCCAATTGCACTATAGCCACTGTATGCCGCGACAATTTAAAAAATCGATAGTGAAATTTACAGTCAGTTGATATGTTATTAAGGGCTGGCCTAAAATCTGATTGTTGAGTTGCTCAACCATTCAAATAAAATGGTCAGCATAACAACGCCTGCCCAATACTATATGGGCATCAAACTTGTGCAAATTGAGATATTTTATGGGTGAATTTCAGAACAATTTTATTTAAAAATTTATAGAATATTCATGTAACTTATATTAGAATTCATTTACAATTGTATTTTTATTGATCTATCTAACCATGTTATTGCTTAGCGTTCACGATTACTGCTTTTACTGGTGCTCAATATAAGCAGTTATTGGTCAAGCAATGATTCATGAAAGACATCTAATAACGTACTCACGTATAGAGTATTAATTATACTAAAAAAGGGAAGGTTATGAAAAAATCAAATTATTCGTTATTCGCCATAATCATCTTATCCACTCTTGCCCATACTCAAAGCTCGAATAACAGCTCTACCACCTTCAAAGTACAAATGACTGTCACTGAACGATGTGATATCGAAACGGGTCAAGCTCAAAATGTCGACTTTGGTACAATTCAAAGGTCTTCAGGCGCACTCACCTCGTCTGGGTCATTAAATGTCGTCTGTACTGAAGGTACCCCTTATGCCATTACCTTGCATAGCGACAAAGCTTTAAAAAATACCCAGGATAACTCGATTCAAATTCCTTACCAGTTATATCAGGATGCAGCTTATAAAGTGGTATGGGGAGAAAGTTCTCAGGAAAGTTTCACCCAATCAGGTACCGGAACTGACCAGCCATTTAAAGTGTGGGCAAAAATTGAAGATGGCAAAACTAATGTACCCGCCGGCACCTATAGCGACACTGTGGTAGCGACAGTAACTTATTAATCAATACGTCAAGGTCACAGTAATGGTATCTTGATAATCACCTGCACTTTGCACGTTTTGTTTGGGTACTTTGCCATAAACCGCAATAGTTTGAATTTGGTTGGTACCACTCGCCTGAACCATACTATTTGAATCTGCTCCCCAAATACGACTCAAGCCAGGATCAGAATATAATTCATAATTTATATAATCTTGACCATTCCACATACGTCGCTGACCGTTGCCTAGAGCATATTTACCTTGATTTAAACTGACCTTCCACGCAGTTCTATTGGGACATTGCAATGAAATCTGGGCAGATGATGTTTTATCGGTATTTAAATTATCAAAACTGCCAAAAACTAAATCTGTCGCATTATGCAGCACACAACTATTTTCATAGTAGGCCGTTACCAAACCACTACTTGAGGCAATTTTTCCTGAAGTGAGTACCTCATTTAGAGCAGGATAAAGACTCCCCCCCTTATACGATGCATACAACAGCTCCAAACTTAATGTTGAAGAAGTATATTGACCCATTGCGGGTTGTTGACCCGAATAAACCAATCCGTAAACCGGAATTTGAATGGCTAATTGTTGGTTTCCAGTCACCGTAAAGTTTGAGCATTGCAAACTACCCGTTTCATTTTTTGATTTTATTAATTGGGTACGTGCTGCATCGTAAAACAGGTCATATCTTAAACTGTCTGACAGTAAGGGAATACCGCGATATAAATAGCGTGAGTTATTAGCATAGGCCCAGCTATCTGCGCTTAAACATAGGGTGTAATTGGTTTTACCATTATTGGGTGGGTTACAAGTGACAGTGACATTGGTACTGGCAAAATTTGCTGCTGTGCTGACCTCCCCAAAATCTAGAGATAAAGAAGAAATGTTGCATTCAGCGGCATTTGAATTTGAATATAGACCTGCAATACAAAGTCCAAAAGCAATTTTAAGAACAGATGCTGACCAAAAGAAATTGCCTGGATTTGTCTGTTTTTTTATTGGCATAGCAACTCTCCTAAATCAATTAAACCACTTTTTTGACTTAAATCTGGCAATTCAACATGACATACACTATTTTTTTGCTGTATGTATAATTTCGAAACTGTTGGACTTTCCAAATATACAATACCTTCATGCGCCACAATAGTCAGAGGTTGCTGGGTCTCGGAATTCATGTCATCCGATGCCCAAACGTTACTGCCCGCCTCAATAAACTGACCTTGCTTATCCTTTAAAGTCATCTGTACGGTTTTAACCCGATAAATCGGAAATTCAACATAAACGCCACTTCCATATCGGGGCACAGCATTCAGTTTGGTTGTTTCAATATGATAATCTACCGGGAGTTCCAAAGGATCTATTGATATCCGGTTATGCTGGTAGGGATTGAGTGCATCTACCACCAAAATTCCTTTTTTATTTGTTTTACCTACATAACGATTTTCTAATTTCACCGGCACATCTGGAACCGCTGATGTTGAAATCAGTGCAAATGAATCGTAAGTTCGGCGCATTGGAAGCAAACTATTTTTCATCATCAGTACACTTCCATTAACAGTACCGGTGATGAAGGTTGAAGAGGATTGACCGGAATTAAAGTCCTGAATTCCCATACTCCATTCACCATAATTGTAGAGTTTTCCGATTTGTGCCTGTAAATTTCGGAGATCTTGACCTGCATCTGCTTGAACTTGCCATCCCCACCCGCCTGTATCTCGGGGAATAGACTGGCTTGCATTCAATGACCATTTTTCTTGATTCTGTTCTTGCTGCAAGGACAGATTTGCGGTTCGACGTTTTTCCAGTGGAATATTAAGACTTAAAAAATATCGCGTATCTTGCTGATTCAAATCATGATTGGCACTTAAATTCAGGAAAATATTATGTGCAAAGGAATAAGACCAGTTAAAAGTTAAATATTGACCAGGTACAGAGGATGGATATTCCTGATGAACATAACTGGCACCAAACTGGCCTAAAGCATTGTTAAATCCTAAAAAAAACTGATCAGAACGTTCAGGGAAAGTAGCCCCATGAATACGCGCAATGTCATAAAATTCCCCCGACTGACGCAAGGTATTATAAAAGAAATTCAAATATCGGGATGACCAGTTATAACCCAACTGATAGATATAGCCTTCTGTATTTTGGTATTGGCTATATGAATATGCTGCATTGAGCATACCGGCACGATTCCCCAATTTCTGAATCACGCCCCCTCCAAGCAGAGCAAGTTCAGGTGCAAACTCCATATGACTTTCAATGGTTAAATCATGAGTTAAACCATAACGATAGGTTCCATTTGCGACCAAATCCCGATCGTATTGAAATGAGCGCTGTCCATAATCTAAACGGGTATAACCAAGATTCAGGGACCAGTCATCGAGACCTTGTTGTAGCAACTCATTCGTACCATACAAGGAAAAGCTGATCACACGTTGTTGACCATTTATATCGGTTAAAATTAATTGCGCCTCTCCTGTTCCACTGAGTACAGGCAAGGTTTCAATTTCAAATTGTCCTGGAACAACCTGCTGGGTGGTTTGTTTTAAACCATTAATAAATAGATCGACAGTAGATGGTAAAGCCACCTGACCTTTAAACGACTCTAAGGGCGTAGTAATTCGATAAGGCTGTAATGAGAAATTTTTAGCCAAGCTTAATCCGCTGATACGAGTTGATCGAGACCAGTTCAATTGTCGAGATTGATCATCTCCGATTTTTAAACTGAACATGTCTTCAGGAAAATCCTTTTGCCAAAAAACATCTAATACTTGGCTATTAAAGTTCGACTCTTTACCGGAACGATTATAATTATAGTTGGCCGATAAACTAAAAATGCCTTCCTCCCCCAGTCCAAAGACACGATACTCATTTGCCCCACTTAAAGTGAAAGCATCAGCCGAATATTGTCCATAAAAATCATAATTTAATAGCGTACCTGGCTTATCCTGATTGGGATCTATTTTTGCCGGCTCTATAGCAGTATAGGCTTGATAGCGAGATATGCTGTTTAATGCCTCCACATCTACATTTAAGTAGATTCTCTGGTTGAGACTGTCATATTCATAATTTAGAGAAGGAATGTCTTCCAAAAGAACATAAGGCGTTGAAGTACTATCAGTCCGGTTAGGCAGACGAATCTTGAGCTGTTCCAAGGTTTCTCGGGAAATCAGCAACTGATTATTTTCTTGCAGAAACTGTCCTAAAATATCTTGCTGAGATTGATTCAGAATGATATCGAGAATTAATTCTTGCTTTATAAAATTAGGAGATGAGGAGACAGAAGCCGTTTCTGCCTGAACTTTATGAATACTGCAAAATATAATGAGGACTATGCCCCACCAGCTTATGGGCTTTTTCATCGCATCATATATATTTATTTTTGGACAGGTAAGGTTTGTTCTTTAAAATCGGAATTAATAACCGCCTGAAACTTGCCCGATGAATCCGAAGGGATCGCTGCGGGTAAAATCCATGACATGGTTTGTCCAACTAAAACATAGCCTACTAATCCTGGAAATAGTGGTGATTTTTTCCCATTTCCCGATACATAACTAAGCTGACTCAAGCGAATATATGAATTAGATAAATTAGTAGCAGTCAATTGCCCCTTGGCATATTTAAACTGTACTCGATCAATTGAAGTTATTCCCTGATTAATCATTGGTTTCTGATTTGTCTTATAAAACACAGGAATTGAATACTGAAGCAGTATATTTAATCCCGTTTTATTATTATTCGACTTATTATCAGGCAACTCATCTACAATGAGGCGAAAAGCCTGTTCCTGATTGATAGGAGTAGCTGCAGGTTTAATCAGACGTACGAGTTGTCTTTGTCCTGGCTTAACTTCAGTAATCAAGGGACTGGCTATTAGATTTTTTGTGGCCGCTAAATTATCCTGGCTATTTTGTTGGGTCCATTGCTGCACTCGAACTTGAGCACGAATATTGGTACTTCCAGTATTGGTGAGCCAAAGTTCTTTAGCCTTATCAGCGGAAGAAAACTCAATCAGGATAGGTGCAACCTGAAGGCTTGCAGCTTGCACCTGAGATAAAGGCAAAAATGCTAAAATAGCCAAAATACCAGAAATATGTATGCTTTTTTTATTCCAGGTATTGAGCAGCTCAGTTTTCAGCATCCCGACTTTCCCTCTTATTTAACTTCTAAATTAATAGCTAATTCTGGCTGTCACTGTATCTATGTAATTACCGGCTTTGACGTTTGTATTGCCTTTAAGTTGTGCATAAACGGTTAAATTCTCGACTGAACCAGTACCGGTTTTTGCCACGGCCTGATCAACAGTTTTACCCCAAATTACCTGATTAGCAGAGTCCTGAAATAAATCATAAGCCACGACTGAGCTAGCATCATTCGTATTCGCCATTTCACGATTACTATCTAATACGATCTTATAAGGTGTGCCCATAGTGCACGTCGCTGCTAAGGTACCATTTGCAGTTTTAGTAGCTTGTGTTGAACGATCGAATGTTCCAAAATCAATACCAGATGCAGTACCAAATTCACATGATTCATTAATTGTTAGTTTCACTTCAAAAGTGGTGGTCTTTTCAACGGCATAAACTGAGCTTGCGCTTAAAATTGATGAAGCAAGAAGAGAAACATACAGAAAATTTTTCATGATAATTACCTTAGTATTAAGATTTACTTCACTCAAGAATCAATTAAAAGTATTCATAAGTAAGCTAAGCCGTGGAATATACGCTTGATTTATAGCCTCGTACATAACTTTTTTAAATAAAATTAACTACTTCACAGCAAATAAAGGCAATAAAACTACTCGGATTTCAAGTAAATCGGTATTTGTAGGCCAATTCAATAAGGTGACTTACATCTCAAATAATATGAATTACGTGAAATTTAATATGAATCCAACTTATAAATAATTAATATTTTAAGTGAGGAAAAAACTATTAGGAATACTGCTAAATAATATTGAATATTATTATCAATTAAGAATTTCTATACAATGAGATCTTTAATAGAGTACTCACGATTATTCTATTTTAGCTCGATATGCAAAAGTTGAGATCAAGGATACTTAAGGTCATAAATATAAAAACATGACTAAAATCACATAATAAAATTTTAATTTTCATATTGTTTTGGATATTTTTTAAACAAAAAAACTTTTTCATCTTATTATTTTATTACAATAAAAATCAATTATTTATATTCATAAATTTATAATTATTAGTATAAAAACTCTATTTAGCTGCTTTTTTAGACTGAATAGTTTTTTATAGAGCATTTACTCTTTTTTTTATTGTGCTATTTTTGTCACATGGAGTAACAAATGATAGTCGGTCAAAAAACCACTGTTACCAAAAATGAATACTGAGCCATAAATAACATAAAGCCGCAGTAAAAAAATTTGTACCTCAAGGAAAGACAAAGAATGAAATTAAAAACTCTTAGTACAGCAATAATTCTTGCAACCGTACCAATGACAGGCGTATTCGCAGCTGCTTTGGACCGTTCAGGTCAATCTATTTCAGCATTTCTACAACCTGGTAACTATTTCGAAGCGGGTATTTCTGTTTTAGATCCGAATGTATCCGGAAAAGCCAAACCAACTTCTGGGGGTGGCTCATTATCTGATATGGCCAGTGATTATTATTTTCCTTCAGCAGCCCTGAAGTTCCAGCCAACTGAAAAATTCTCGGTAGGTATTTTATATGACCATCCATTTGGGGCAGATGCTGCTTACTCAAGTTCAGATCCCTTAGTTGCAGCAGGTACTGGCTTATTCCATCTTAATGGCGAAAGTACAGAAGTAGAGGTTACTACACAAAATTTATCTTTCATTCTAGGCTTCCAACCTGTTGAAAATATTAATATTTATGGTGGTGCCGTTTATCAAATTGTAAAAGGTGATGTACAACTCCGTGGTGCAGCCTATGGTTCTGCAAATGCTTTAGGCAAATATAATGCTTCAATGAAAGAAGATTCTGCAGTTGGTTGGTTAGCAGGTTTTGCCTACCAGATTCCAGAGATTGCATTAAAAGCTTCTTTAACCTATCGATCAGAAATCGATCATGAATCGACGACTCGTGAATATGGTCAAAGTAATATTCTTGGTGTCGCATTGCCAGGTTCACCAGCAGCTTTACCTACCTATGACGTCCAAACCAATACAAAGATTACTACGCCACAATCTGTAAACCTTGACTTTCAAACAGGCATCATGGCAGATACAGTGGCTTTTGCTAATTTACGCTGGGTGAACTGGAAAGATTTTTCCATTCGTCCAGAACAATTTGGTAAAGTTTCTGAAAAATTAGGTGCTGCCGGTCAAACTCCTGATAATCCGAATGGCTTTGACTTGGTCGCTTATACAGATGATCAAATCTCAGCAACCGTTGGTGTTGGTCGTAAAGTGAATGATCAGTGGGCAGGAAATGTATCCGTAGGTTATGATACTGGTGCTGGTAATCCAGTATCTACACTTGGTCCAACTGAAGGTTACTGGAATGTAGGTTTAGGTTTACAATTCAGCCCAGCACCAAACTACTTCATCGCAGGTGGTATAAAATACTTTATGCTAGGTGATGCTAAGGCTCAACCAGCATCTATGTTCGGAACAAGTAAAGCGATTGCAGACTTCAAAGATAATGATGCATGGGCTTACGGTCTTAAAATTGGTTACCGCTTCTAATTTTATTGAGCTAAACAGTAAAGACCATTGTTCGCAATGGTCTTTTTCTACACTTTCAAATTAAGATTGATCAACTATTCAAATTGATACATGACTATATGTTTGTAATTTAAACAACCAGTTACTCTCCACAAAATCCATGAATTTAAATTAATTACTCTAATTTTTCATATAAAAATCATTAATATACAACTGTTTATTAGTATTTTTACTCTATTCAAGTCATTTCATTGGATTCATCAGTTCATTTCTTAAACGGTACTAAATATTTACTCTTTTTTTATTTATGTTACTTTTCCATGACTTTTAGTTACAAAATGGCATCACGGAAAGAACTATGAAGCTCAACACCTTATCTATGGCTATCTTTATTAGCACTCTTCCACTTACTTCAGTAATTGCGGGTGGTTTAGACCGTTCAGGCCAATCAATTTCTGCTTTTTTACAGCCAGGAAATTATGCTGAAGCAGGTTTTACAGTTATTGATCCAACTGTAGAAGGTAAAGACATTGTTGGAAATCAAGTCAGCGATATGGGTGATGACTATTATTTCCCTACTGCAGCTGTGAAAATTCAAGCAACAGATCAAATTTCATTAGGTCTATTATATGATCAACCTTATGGTGCTGATGCGACATATGCTGTGGAAAACAGTGTATTTGCGGATAAAACAGTAAATCAAGGTACGCGTGTAGAAGTTAAAACCAATAATGTAACAGCATTAATAGGCTATCAACCGAATAAAAACTGGAATTTCTACGCAGGCCCTGTCTATCAAACCGTTGAAGGTAAAGTTTCTTTACGTGGTGCAGCTTATGGTGGCCCAGCGGCTTTAGGCGGCTATGACATTAACTTTAAAGAAGCGGAAGCCTATGGTTGGCTTGCGGGTGCAGCTTACTCCATTCCTGAAATCGCATTAAAAGCTGCAGTAACATATCGTTCCGAAATCAAACATGAATTAAATACAACCGAAAGCTTTGCTTTTGGCAAACTAAGTGGCTTGCAAAGTGAAACAGAAGTGGTCACACCGCAATCTGTAAATTTGGATTTGCAGTCAGGTATTGCTAAAAATACTTTAGCATTTGCAAATATTCGCTGGGTGCAATGGGATCAATTTGCGGTAGCGCCTAAAAATTTACATGCAAAATCTGGTGGCAAGAATTTAATTGATTACTCGGATGACCAATGGTCTATTACTACGGGTATTTCTCGAAAAATCAATGACAAATGGGCTGGCACAGCTTCTGTAGGCTGGGATTCTGGCGCAGGCAACCCTGTAACCACTTTAGGTCCTGTTGAAGGAAACTGGAATGTGGGTCTAGGTGCTCAGTATAGTCCAGCAGAAAGCTACTTTATCGCAGCTGGCGTAAAATATCTTTGGTTAGGTGATGCGAAAGCACAAACTGGCGGCAATGTGGTCGGTGATTTTGAAGACAACACAGCACTTGCCTATGGTATGAAAATCGGTTACCGCTTCTAATTGCGTTAAACATTAGGACTAAACAAGAAAGGGCGCCATTAGCGCCCTTTTCTTATTTCAAAGATTTAGGATCTTAAGCTGGAATATCACGTACAGAAGCATTACGAATCGCCTCTTTCAATGCTTCATAACCGTGAATAGCTGGAAATTGCGGGAACTCAGCAATCACATTTTCAGGCGCATCAAACAAGAAGCCATGATCTGCTTCGCCCAACATGGTGGTGTCATTATATGAATCACCTGCAGCAATCACACGGAAGTTCAAACCATGCAGGGCTTTAACTGCCTGACGCTTTTGATCTGGCTGGCGCAGTTTATACGCAGAGATCATGCCATTTTCATCCGTTTCTAACTTGTGACAGAAAATGGTTGGCCAGTCCAATTGCTTCATTAACGGATGAGCAAATTCATAGAAGGTATCTGAAAGAATAATCAACTGGAAATGCGTACTCACCCATTTCACAAATTCTTTAGCACCCGGGAAAGGTCCCATATCTGCAATCACATCCTGAATATCATTCAAGCCTAAACCGTGCTCTTTTAAAATATTCAGGCGCTGCGTCATCAACACATCGTAGTCTGGAATGTCACGTGTAGTGGCTTCCAATGCTTTAATTCCAGTTTTTTTGGCAAAGTTAATCCAAATTTCTGGAACTAACACACCCTCAAGATCAAGACATACGATTTCCATGGGTTCTCCCAATGTGAGTGAAAAAATTTTGTGCTATCATAGCTTAAAAACTGATATTTCAGGTGCTGTTTTTCAAATCTATTTTATTCATAAGTATTTATTTTTTAGTGCTAAGCAGATTATTTCAATTCTATTAAAATCGTTGTGAAATAAATTAATATAGGTTTTTAAGTATCCAAGCCTATAGCCAGGAACTGTCATGACTACCATCCCTACCATTGACCTTGTGGATGCACTTGCATCTGAATATGCCGATAAATCTCCCAGTGAGATTCTGGAACTTGCATTAAGCCAGCAAGGCGAAATTGCCATTTCATTTTCAGGTGCTGAAGATGTCGTTTTGATTGATATGGCCTCCCATCTGGGTAAGCCCTTCCGTGTCTTTAGTTTAGATACCGGCCGCTTACATGCAGAAACTTACCAATTTATCGATACTGTCCGTAAACACTACAATATTGAGATCGAAATTTGCTTCCCAGAAACAGAAACAATGCAAAAACTGGTCACTGAAAAAGGTTTCTTTAGCTTCTATCAAGATGGGCATAAAGAATGTTGCGGAATTCGTAAAGTTCAGCCCTTACGTAAAAAACTGGCTACGCTGGATGGTTGGATTACCGGTCAGCGTAAAGATCAAAGTCCGGGTACTCGGAATGAAATTCCCGTAGTTCAGGCAGATGCCGGTTTTTCAGGTCCAGGAAAACAACTCATTAAATATAACCCCTTAGCTAACTGGTCAAGCGCCGACGTGTGGAACTATATCCGCATGATGGAAATTCCATATAATCCTTTGCATGAACGTGGTTTTATTTCGATTGGCTGTGAACCTTGCACCCGCCCTGTATTGCCAAATCAGCATGAACGTGAAGGTCGCTGGTGGTGGGAAGAAGCTACCCATAAAGAATGCGGATTGCACGCAGGAAATTTAAAATAATTTTAAAAAAAACCACTGTTATTCAGTGGTTTTTTTAACTTATCATTACACAGAAAGCAGTTCTTTTCTTTTTGAAAAAAGATATACTAAAAAACGGTTTTTATAATTCTAACAAGCCTGTTCATATAAGAACAGCCAAAAATTGCAGTGAGGCATTCCGCGCTATGCGTCCATTACACCCAATTGATTTTATTTTTTTGTCGCTAGAAAAACGGCAACAACCGATGCATGTCGGTGGACTGTTTCTATTTCAAATTCCTGACAATGCACCTGACACATTCATTCAAGATCTCGTTGCTGATATTCGTAAATCCAAGTGTCTTCCTGTTGCGCCTTTTAATAATAAACTCAATGGCCTATTTTGGGACGAAGACCAGGAATTTGATTTAGACCATCATTTCCGTCACATCGCGCTTCCGCATCCAGGTCGAATCCGTGAATTACTCACTTATATTTCACAAGAGCATAGCGCACTGCTTGATCGTGCTAAACCACTGTGGACCTGTAATATTATTGAAGGTATTGAAGGCAATCGCTTTGCCATGTACTTTAAAATTCACCATGCGATGGTTGATGGTATTGCCGGCATGCGTTTAGTCGAAAAATCACTATCCTATGATCCTGAAGCCAAGAGTATTGTTCCTCTCTGGTGTGTCGAAGGTCCTCGTGCTAAACGATTAAAAGAACCAAAAGCAAGCCGTATAAAGAAAATCATGGGAGCAGTAAAATCACAATTTGAAGCTACCCCTAAAGTTATGTATGAACTATCGCAAACCATCTGCAAAGATATGGGGCGCAATCCGGACTATGTTTCCAGCTTCCAGGCACCCAGCAGTATTTTAAATCAGCGAGTCAGTTCATCACGCCGTTTTGCCGCACAATCCTTTGAATTGGGCCGTTTAAGTAAAATCGCAAAAGCACTCGGTGTCACCATCAATGATGTAGTCTTGGCCATCTGTTCTGGCGCGCTGCGTGAATATTTGCTCAGTCATGACGCATTGCCGAAAAAACCGCTGATTGCTATGGTTCCTGCTTCAATTCGTGATGATGATTCTGAAGTTTCAAATCGTATTACCATGATTTTGGCTAATCTGGGTACGCATAAAGATACCCCATTAGAACGCCTGCAAATTATTCGCCGTAGTGTATTAAATGCCAAGCAGCGGTTCAAACGCATGAATTCAAATCAAATTTTAAACTATAGCGCGCTGGTTTACGGTGCAGCGGGTTTAAATATTGTCTCGGGAATGATGCCAAAACGCCAAGCGTTCAATATTGTGATTTCTAATGTGCCGGGGCCACGCGAACCGCTATACTGGAATGGTGCGAAACTGGATGCACTCTACCCGGCTTCAATTGTACTGGATGGACAGGCGCTGAATATTACCATGACTAGCTATCTGGATAAACTGGAAGTGGGTTTAACCGGTTGTCGCAATGCCTTACCGAAGATGCAAAACTTGCTCACACATCTGGAAGATGAAATTCAGTGCTTTGAAGAGATTGTGGGGCAAGATACTCCGCCAAAAAAGTTAAAAGCGGTGAGTTAACCGCAGCTTCAAAAGAGTGAAGAGTAAATTAATAAAGGAGCCTTTCAAAGGCTCCTTTATTTTTTACTTATACGAGATTAATTCTTGATTGCACGACATTGATTTAATAGTTGATGGCAAACTGAATGAATCATGGCAGCTGTAATTTGAACTTCTTTACCCTGCTCATTCACAATATAAGCACTGTGAGCTGGTTTATTTTCTAAAACATTCAAACTTTTTTTAATAATTGCTTTGCTCATACTCATGTCATACCTCTTTTTTGCTAAGCCAAAACTGGGAGATTTTGGCTTTGGCTACTGTGTATGACTAGTATTCAAAATTACACTTAAAAAGTAAAATTTCAGATGTAACAAGTGTTTAACGATATTCTGTTACAATTTCAACTCAGAATGATATCGTATTGCTCTTGCGTATACAGATTTTCCACCTGAAATTTGATGACACGCCCTATAAAGTGCTCTAAATCGGCCACTGCAGGTGCTTCCGCTGTTAACAATCGGTCAATCACCAAAGGATGTGCAACCACGGTAAAACCACTTTTACTTTCAAAAGCACGTGCATATCTTAAAATTTCGCGAAAAATTTCGTAACACACCGTCTCTGCCGTTTTCACATAGCCCCGCCCCTGACAAGTAGGGCACGATTCACATAATAAGTGCTCTAAAGATTCACGGGTACGTTTTCGGGTCATTTCAACCAGCCCCAACTCCGAAACCTGGGTGATTTTGGTTTTGGCATGATCACGTTCCAGCATACGCTCAAACTGACTCATCACTTCTTCACGAT
Organism: Acinetobacter sp. NS-4; assembly: GCF_037402435.1. Classification (NCBI taxonomy): domain Bacteria; kingdom Pseudomonadati; phylum Pseudomonadota; class Gammaproteobacteria; order Moraxellales; family Moraxellaceae; genus Acinetobacter; species Acinetobacter sp. NS-4. The sequence goes on from NZ_JBBEUE010000002.1 coordinate 234,076, forward strand.
GCTGGGCTTCCTGCATATCAATGAAGTCAATAATGATAATGCCGCCCAAATTACGTAAGCGCAGCTGACGGGCAATGACCTGAGTCGCTTCCATATTGGTTTTAAATACGGTGTCTTCTAAGGTTCGACCGCCGACATAGGAACCGGTATTCACATCAATGGTGGTCATCGCTTCAGTCTGGTCGATCATCAGATAGCCGCCTGACTTCAACGCTACCCGTGTTTGCAGCGCCTTCTGAATATCTTCTTCGACATTATATAAATCGAAAATTGGACGTTCACCCGGATAGTGAACCAACCGGTCTTGCATACTCGGTACAAACTCAAGCACAAATTCTTGTAACTTGGCATGTATTTCACGTGAATCTACGGAGATTTTGGCGGTATCTTCATTGGCCAAGTCACGAATGACCCGCTGAGGCAGCGGCAATTCTTCAAAAATCAGAGACGGCACGGCAATGCTTTGTTGCTTGCGCTGAATAAATTCCCACAGCTTGGCCAAATACGCCATATCTTGTGCAATTTCAGATTCAGGAATCCCCTCTGCTGCAGTACGAACAATAACGCTGCCGGGTAATTTATGTTCAGTTTGAATCCGTTCGATCATTGAACGTAGTCGATCACGTTCCTGTTCAGATTCTATGCGTTGTGATACACCGATATGATGACCATAAGGCATCAGTACCAGATAACGTGAAGGAATGGAAAGATCGGTACTAAGACGCGCCCCTTTGGTCCCCAGCATATCTTTCATCACTTGCACGGTGAGAATCTGACCGGGTTGCAGCAGTTCAAAAACATTGGGAGTGGGTTGATTGCGTGGCCAGACCATATCGTTGATATGCAGAAAAGCAGTGCGAGAAAGCCCGATATCGACAAAAGCAGCCTGCATGCCCGGCAGTACACGCACCACTTTGCCTTTATAAATATTGCCTACCAATCCACGCTTAACTGTACGCTCAACAAATAATTCATTGACCGTGCCGTTCTGGATTAAGGCCACACGACATTCCATAGGTGTGACGTTAATCAACAACTCGTCAGACATAATAAAACTCAAAACATTATAAAAATTCTTTTTGGGGCCAGTTAATTTAGTGCCTTAACTGCCTGTAATAACTGTACGGTTTCATGTAAAGGCAAGCCCACGACATTGCTATAACTGCCTTCTATACGGGGAATATAACGCGATGCGATACCTTGAATGGCATAACCACCCGCTTTGCCTATCGGTTCCCCTGTGGCCCAATAATCTTCCATATCATTGAGACTTAATTTTTGAAACTCAACCTGCGTTCGTACCACTATACTTGATTTTTCTGTACTTGTACGTACGCAAACACCTGAAAATACATCATGTTTACGACCTGAAATACGTTGCCACATTTCAAAGGCATGTTGTTTAGATTCAGGTTTACCTAAAATCTGACCATCCACCCCTAAACTGGTGTCAGCGGCGATGACGATGGCATCTGGAAATTGCTCCAGAACCACTTGTGCCTTGCTACAGGCTAAACGCTCGACATAAGCGGCAACATCTTCCCCTGCAAGAATAGATTCATCGACATCCGGACTAAAGATCTCGAAATCCAAACCCAACTGTTGCAGGAGTTCCCGACGGCGCGGAGAACTCGAAGCCAGAATTAAATGCGCCATTTTTTCAGCATAAAATACATGATCGGGAAAACCAGCAGACTAGTCAATAAAGGCTGCCAGTGTCTGGCAATAGAGAACTGCAAGCCACCCATAATTTGCAAAACCCAGGTCAAAAATAGATGTGCCAGCACCGCCAAGAAACTAATCACCCAAAGATTACCAAAGGTCAAGATGCGTCGTTCACGGGTTAAAAACCTGACAATAAAGGTGATCAACACAAAACTTAGCGCATTCATGCCTAAAGGGGCATCAACCAGCAGATCGGTAAAAATTCCGGTGGCAAAAGCAAACCAGATTCCGCACCATGTTGGCTGACACATCACCCAAAACAGCATGAGCAGCAACATGAATAAGGGACGTGCACCTGAGATAGCATAAGACAATGGATAAACCATCAGCACGGAACAGAGAATGACTGAAACAATAATGGCAATGAGAGGATCACGTTTTTGTTCAGCACGTAATTTAGCGAGTGGCATGCGGCTGCTCCATCGCTAATGAATCAGAAAAAAGCACGACCACATGATGTCCACCTGCCAATTGCGCGGCTGGAACCACCTCAATCTGGGCAAATTCACCTGTATTATGCCGGTTGACTTTGGACACTGTGCCAACCAGATAACCCGCTGGGAAATGTGCGCCTAAACCTGAGCTATACACTTTTTCGCCGACCTTGACATTGGCACTGGTCGGAACATATTCCATCTTCAAATGACCTAAATCACCTGTCCCCGATACAATGGCACGCATCCCGGTATATTCTAGACGTACAGAGAGAGAGTGTTCTTTGTCGGACAACAACATAATCCGGCTACTATGCGAATTGACATTAATGATCTGCCCCATAATCCCCTTATCGTCCAGCACGGTCTGACCGACCTTGAGCTGACTGCTGGAACCACGGTTAATCACAATAATATGTCTTAAAGGATCTGCATCGGTACCGATCACTTCTGCAATTTCCATGCGTCCATCAATAATCAAAGGCGTATCCAGCAGCCCTCTTAGACGGGTATTTTCAGCAGAAAGTTCAGATAATTTTTGCAGACGAACCTGAGCCTGTAACAGCTCGGCTTGCATCGCGGTATTTTCACGACGTAACTGGGCTTCAGACTTGGTTTGTTGATTGAGCCATTCTCGCGATAACACCGGATAACTTGCAGCCGCATAAATCGGATTATATGCCGCATACAAGACATCACGTGCGGGCTGAATCACATGGGGCATGCGCCAGTTAAAAAACAGCACAACCAGACATGTGATGACCGCAATGATAAATGAGCGAAAAGATGGCGGTTGTCGAGAAAACAGTTGTGTTTGCACCGCCCGGTCCTTAACTTAACCTACAAAGAGCATGTCGTGATTTGGATTGTCGAAGAATTCCAGAACTTTACCACCGCCACGAGTGACGCAAGTCAACGGATCTTCAGCCACAACCACAGGTAAACCCGTCTCTTGTGCAAGTAGCTTGTCAAGGTTGCGAAGTAATGCACCACCACCGGTCAGCACAATGCCACGTTCTGCAATGTCGGAAGATAGTTCAGGTGGAGTTTGTTCAAGGGCAGATTTCACCGCAGATACAATATTTTGTAATGGATCAGAAATCGCTTGGGCAATTTCAACCGAAGTTACGGTAATTGCACGAGGCACACCTTCAGCAAGGTTACGACCACGAACTTCGATTTCGAGTATTGGAGCACCTTCATCCGGCAATGCCATACCCACTTCTTTTTTAATCACTTCAGCCGTGGTTTCACCAATCACACAGCCATGCGCTTTACGTACGTAGTTAATGATCTGTTCATCAAATACATCACCGCCAATACGTAGCGAGTCTGCGTATACGCAACCCTGTAATGAAATGATTGCGATTTCAGTGGTACCACCACCTACATCGACCACCATCGATCCACATGCCTGTTCTACCGGCATACCGGCACCAATTGCAGCAGCCATCGGCTCTTCAATTAAGCGGACATCGCGTGCGCCAGCATTAAACACGGCTTCACGAATGGCACGGCGCTCAACCAGCGTTGATTTACACGGTACACATACCACAACACGCGGTGCAGGCGGGAACAAACGCTTTTCATGTACTTTACCAATAAATTGGTTCAACATGGTTTCGGTCACTTCGAAATCGGCAATCACGCCATCTTTCATCGGGCGAATTGCAGAGATATTTGCAGGAGTACGACCAAGCATTTGTTTAGCATCAAGACCAACAGCGGCAACGATTTTTTGTGAACCACTGTGACGAATTGCCACAACCGTCGGCTCATTTAATATAATGCCTCGTCCTGGTGCATAAATAAGTGTATTTGCTGTACCTAAATCAATGGCTAGATCGGGCGAAAACAAGCCAATTAGTCTTTTTAGAATCACGGAGACGTTCTCGATTAAACTTTATGTGGACGCAAGGTGGCAACTTTAACTAAATGTGATGATTTGAACAAGTCAATCGCTTATTATAACGCACGATATTTTGAATTTTTTTAATACTGATTAGGTAATATTATGTCTACATCGGATGCTCAGCATTCTGCAGATTTAAATGCAAAAACAGTTTCAGCAATCGCACATCTGGCTCGATTGTCGCTAAATGATACGCAATCTGCTGAATATGCTCAAAGTCTAAATAAAATTTTAGGCATGATGGAAACCTTAAAAGGCATTAACACTGAAGGTGTTGAGCCGCTTAAAAGTCCATTTGACAATCCACAGCCCTTACGTGAAGACGTGGTTTCTGAAGAAAATCATCGTGAAGAATATCAAGCTGTTGCACCTGCAACCCAAGATGGCTTGTACCTTGTTCCTCGCGTGATTGAGTAATTTTTATTCAGTTAAATCATTTTATTAAATTAAACGTAAAGAAATATTTCTCATGACAGATTTACATCGCTTATCGATTCGTGAACTTTCCGAGGGTTTGGCTGAGGCTAAATTTTCGTCTCGCGAATTAACAGAACATTATTTAAAACGCATTGAAAAAATCGATGCTCAAGTACAATCTTATGTCACTGTCACGCCTGAACAAGCGCTGGCTCAAGCCGATGCGGCTGATGCAGCCATTAAAGCAGGTCATGCAACCGCTTTAACCGGTGTGCCAATTGCGCATAAAGATATTTTCTGTACCCAAGGCATCAAAACCACTGCCGGTTCTAAAATGCTGGACAATTTTATCTCTCCTTACGACGCCACCGTTGTAGCGAAAGCTAAAGCTGCGGGCTTAGTCACTCTTGGTAAAGTGAACATGGACGAATTCGCCATGGGTTCTACTTCCGAGTCATCTTACTTTGGTGCAACCAAAAACCCTTGGGCACTAGATCACGTTCCGGGCGGTTCTTCAGGCGGTTCTGCTGCCGCTGTAGCTGCTGACTTGGCTCCCTTTGCAACCGGTACTGACACTGGCGGTTCAATTCGCCAACCTGCTTCATTCTGTGGCCTTACAGGTCTTAAACCGACCTACGGTCGTGTATCGCGTTTTGGTATGATCGCGTACGCATCGTCACTGGACCAAGGTGGCCCGATGGCACGTTCGGCTGAAGACTGTGCTTACTTGATGAACGTGATGGCAGGTCATGATGCAAAAGACTCAACCTCTGTTCAAAAAGATGTTGATGACTATGTTGCAAACCTGAACGGGACTTCGGTAAAAGGTTTACGCATTGGTATTCCTAAACAGTACTTCAATGTTCAAGGTTTAGATGCCGACGTAAAAGCACGCGTTGAAGAATCATTGAAAAAACTGGAAGAAATGGGTGCAACGTTGGTTGAGATTGACCTCAACATGACGGCAAGCTACGTTCCAACGTATTACCTGATTGCCCCTGCTGAAGCATCTTCTAACCTGTCACGTTTTGACGGTGTACGTTATGGCTACCGCTGTGAAAACCCAGTGGACTTGATGGACTTATACAAACGTTCACGTTCAGAAGGTTTCGGCCCTGAAGTGCAGCGTCGTATCCTGATTGGCACATATGCGTTATCCGCTGGATACTACGATGCCTACTATGTGAAAGCACAGAAAGTGCGTCGTCTGATCCAGCAAGACTTCTTGAAAGCATTCGAAAATGTCGATGTGATTGCTGCGCCTTCTGCGCCGACGACTGCATATAGAATCGGTGCGAATCTTTCGCCTGTTGAAATGTACTTAGGTGACATCTACACCATCGCGGTGAACTTGGCAGGTCTTCCTGCGATTAACGCGCCTGTTGGTTTTGACAAAGACAATTTACCGGTTGGCTTACAGCTGATTGGTAACTACTGGTCAGAATCTCAATTGTTGTCTGTGATCCATCAGTATCAACAAGCGACTGATTGGCATACGAAACGCGCTGCAATTGCTGAGGAGAATGCATAATGGCTCAAGCTCAAAAATCTGCTAAACCAAAATCTAACCTGATTGATGGTTGGGAAATTGTTATTGGTATCGAGATTCACACTCAGCTTGCAACCAATACCAAAATTTTCTCGGGTTCATCGACAGTTTTTGGTAATGATCCAAATACACAAGCAAGCTTAGTTGACCTCGCAATGCCGGGCGTATTGCCTGTATTGAACAAGGAAGTGGTTGATCTTGCAATTCGTTTTGGTTTGGGTATCGATGCGTACATCGACCAGGCTTCTGTATTTGCACGTAAAAACTATTTCTACCCGGATTCTCCAAAAGGCTACCAGATTAGTCAGATGGATAACCCGATTGTGGGCTTGGGTCATATCGACATTCAGCTTGAAGATGGCACTGTAAAACGCATTGGCGTGACCCGTGCGCATCTTGAGGAAGATGCAGGTAAATCGATTCATGACCAGTTCGAAGGCATGTCAGGTATCGACTTGAACCGTGCTGGCACACCGCTGCTTGAAATCGTATCTGAACCGGATATGCGTTCGGTTGAAGAAGCAGTTGCCTATATTAAAGCGATTCACACCCTTGTGCGTTGGTTAGGCATTTCTGACGGTAACATGGCGGAAGGTTCATTCCGCTGTGACTGTAACGTATCGTTACGTCGTCCAGGTCAACCGTTCGGTACACGTTGTGAACTTAAAAACCTCAACTCATTCCGTTTCATTGAACAAGCGATCAATGTTGAAATTGAACGTCAAATGGAAATCCTGGAATGGGACGGCACCATCGACCAGGAAACCCGTTTGTTCGACCCTGTGAAAATGGAAACCCGTTCAATGCGTTCTAAAGAAGAAGCGAACGATTACCGCTACTTCCCAGATCCTGACTTGTTGCCTGTAATTATCGCAGATGAACAGATTGAAGCGGCTCGTGCTGCACTTCCTGAGTTGCCTAAAGCGCGTCGTGAGCGTTTTGTGGCGGACTTTGGTGTAACTGAATACGATGCTCACGTATTGACGCTTACACGTGAATTGTCAGACTTCTATGAGGCTGTTGTGGCTGCTGCGGGCGGTGCTGCGCAAGGTAAAATTGCGGCAAACTGGGTGATGGGCGAATTCTCAGGCGCTTTAAACAAAGCCGGCTTAGATTTGGCTGATTCTCCTGTATCTGCTGAGAAACTTGGCGGCATGATCGCGCGTATTGTGGACAACACCATTAGCGGTAAGATTGCGAAACAGGTGTTTGGCTTTATGTGGGAAGAAGGCAAAACTGCTGACGAGATTATTGCTGAAAAAGGCTTGAAACAGGAAACTGATACAGGCGCAATTGAAGCAATTATTAAGGAAGTGCTTGCTGCCAACGAGAAGATGGTTGAAGAGTATAAATCTGGTAAAGAGAAAGCTTTCAACGGTTTGGTTGGTCAAGTGATGAAAGCGTCTAAGGGTAAGGCTAACCCTGCACAAGTAAATGAATTGATGAAGAAATTGATTGGTTGATAATTGACTAATTAGTTGTTTTCATGAGATAAAACCTCGCTTAGTGCGGGGTTTTTATTGGACAAAATATGCAATCAGAGAAATACATAAGAAAAAAGTTTAGTCGATTAAGAAATCTGATACATGACCCTGAAATGTATGGAAAGGTAAGTGGTCAACTCATATTAGGAGGTATCGCATCATATGTTTTCACAAGTGAAGCTAAAACAGAATGGGAAAGCTTTTTAATAGAAATACTTAATAAAAAAGAACTCATCAATTATGTTTCTTTAAAAAAGATAGATGAATTATTAAAACCACATTTAGAAGTTTTTTTAGTAAATCAATCGATCAACATAGAAGAGCTAAATCAAAATATAGCAGACCTACTCAAATATAAATCTCGTAAGAATCATCATTACTTTATAGTTTCGGGTTTAATTCCTATTGGAATATATAGGTTTGCAAATATTAAGATAGGAAAATTTGAAGATACATGTAAATTAGAAAAAATTTCATTTTCTGAGAAAATTAAAAATACATATAAACAAATTTTAGAGTACAACACCTCCAAAGGATTAATTAGAAATTTAAAAATTTACGACAATGAAATAAATAAAGAACTTAAAAAGTTTGAAGATCAAATTGTATTAGAAGTCGAAAATTTCGGTGATCAATATATTTCAAAAGAAAAAAGTATAAAGGATGCAGACCATTTTATTAACGAACTTATTTTTTTAAGAAGCCTTTGTAGCAATTTAAAATTCCAAATTGGATTAAACACAGCATTACCCGAAAAAGAACTTAGACCACTTCATCTAAATTATGAAAATTTATCCTTAACCATTCCAAGCAAAGAATTTACTTTCGATAGTCTCTTAGATTTTACATGCAAAAATGACCCACAACTAAATATAGCTATTCCATTTAGAGATCTAAGTTTCCCACTATTATCATCAAAATTTGATAAAGATGATCTACTAGATAAAATACGCTTAGCAATTGATTGGTATGCATCATCATACAAGTCGAATGATAGTAGAGAGAGTTTTCTTTTTTGTGCAATAGGCATGGAAGTTCTTTTTTCAAAAGAAAAGGATACTATTTCTAAAAACTTATCTGAAAACACTGCTTTTTTAATCGCGAAAAAAGATGTTAAGAGTAGGAAATATATATTTCAAAAAATGAAAGAATTATATAAAAAAAGATCTGGTATTGCGCATGGGGACAACGCAAATATTGAAGAAACTGACTTAACACAAATCCGTTATTATCTATCCTATTCTATTATCACAATAATTAGAAAAATTCAGAAAGATGACTTCTATTCATTTCAAGATTTTTCTAATTTCTTAGAAGAACAGAAATTTGGATAAATATATGACCATCAAAAAAGTATCCTCTATTACCAAACTCGAAGACTTAGGGCGCATTCAGCTTTCAAAGTCTTTCTTTATGCGTGACTTTTAGAATCCCTCTAAATCTCCCTTTAAAAAAGGGAGACTTTGTCATGTGATTAATTTGATACGCGTGGTTCCCTCTCCTTTATTAAAGGAGAGGGCTAGGGAGAGGATTTAAACTAACGAATCAGACCCAACTTATTCCATACATCCGGCGTCAAAAACGTCATCACCAATTTATTTAAATCGACATAACGCAGCACACCTTTCAATTGGTTATTCACTTCTGGATTGTTAATGATCTCTTCTCCTGTGATGCTGCCTAACTCCTGAAAACTGTCCCCCACCGCCTGCAAACCTTCGGCCTGAATCACAGCTTTGGTCTGGCTCGAGCATTGCTCCACCAGTATGCGCTGTAACACTTGTGCCAGATTTTTATCCAGCTGGGTTCTCTGCTCTTCATTCACATTACTAAATTTCTTCAATTCCGGATGTGCAGATAACGCCACAAAGGTCCACTGCAACACCGTTGTTTTATCTGCTGCCGTGGTGGATTTCAGCAGACAGTTACTCAACTGTTCTACCGTTGGCCCCGCCATTACGACTTGTGTTGTTCCCATGACCGCAGTTGCCATCAAAATAGAACACCCTATTCGATTAAAGCGATGACTCAAGGTGGCAAAAATAGAGTAAAACATAAAGCGAACTTCCATTCTGAACTGCTGTCTTTTTATCATAAATTACCGGATACAGCCTGTTATAGCTGTGTAAAATCGAACTTCTTTTCAGCTTGTCTATCCACCTGATGATTTGAACGGTTTGTGGCTTCGACTAAAGAAAGCCACCCCATCTTTAAAAATGACATCTGCTTATGCTATGGTGAATGAAAATAAAACTTTATATAAATCATATCCAAACAGAGGGAAAAATCATGGCTAAACAAATCTTGATGCTGGTGGGCGACTATGCCGAAGACTACGAAACCATGGTGCCATTCCAGTTTTTAACTGGTCTGGGCTATACCGTACATGCAGTCTGTCCGGATAAAAAAGCCGGTGACAGCATCGCCACCGCGATTCATGACTTTGAAGGCGAACAAACCTATAGTGAAAAGCGTGGTCATAACTTTGCCATCAATTATGACTTCGACTCGGTCAATACTGGGGATTATGTGGGTCTGGTCATTCCGGGTGGACGTGCACCTGAATACTTGCGCATGAATGAACGTGTAGTGGAAATTGTGCGTGAATTTGATGCTGTTCAAAAACCGATTGCAGCCGTATGTCACGGTGCACAACTGCTTGCAGCAGCCGATGTGCTAAAAGGTAAAACCTGTTCTGCTTACCCTGCATGTGCAGCGGAAGTTAAGCTTGCAGGTGGTTTATATGCCGATATCGCAGTCACTGAAGCAGTCACCGACGGACATCTGGTGACTGCACCGGCTTGGCCTGCACACCCTGCTTGGATGGCACAGTTTGTGAAAGCATTAGGCGCAACGATTAACCTGTAATACTGACACGTTAAAATTTGAAAATTTCGACATTCATGTTCCATCCATGATGATGATGGAACATGACGCTGATGAAGATGAGCAAAATAGCTTTTTACTTCATCTGCCTAAGCATATTTTTTGCCCCACTGTGATTATAGTTCACGGCTAAATTTTGCAAGACTCGCGTTGCTTGGGCTTTAGAATTAGAAAAGCGGTTGCTATAGCTGGGTACACTGGTTAAGCAGCGTGCGACCAGCATCCCAGATTCAGTATAGACCCGGGTTCCCTCAGTTCCTTGCAACTTGCCATAGTTATAAGCCCGCTGGGCATTATTACAGGCAGAGATCTGATTTTTACCACTATTTAAATCACGACGTGCAGCGACGTAAAATTTCATCTGTTGCTGTTGCGGGCTTTCCACCACTTTTACTGGCTGTGCTGTTGGCAATTCAGCTGTAGGCTTGGGCTCTTTTTTCACCTCAGTGTCTTTTTTAAGCTCCTGCTCTTTTTGAGAGGTCGATTTATTCAGCACTTTTTTATTGTTCTGCTCACTGGCAGTAGATTTTTTTTCAGCTGTATTCGAAGTAACAACCATATTTTTATAGAAGCGTTTTGCTTCATCAGCCGACATCAGTCTGGTTTGCAAACTGACCACCCGTGCATTGCTTCCATCACCTGATTTATGTTCTGAAACCGGCTCAATCGAAACAATCCAGCTGTGTCCATTACTTTGCACACACTTATAGGCGCCTATGCCCTGTTTGACATTGCCAGATGCCAAAAGCAGCTTTTTATCCAACTGATTCTTCACCAGTGATAGGCTACTTTTATATAACAGACTAAACTTGCCATTTTTGGCAGAACAGTAATTGTTTAAATATTTTCTTGGATATAAAGATTGAGGTTCTTGGTCATTCTGATTTGATCCCCACGAATAGACATATTCTTTCGCCTGCCCATTGGGTTGGTTGATATTTTTTTGAGCAATCATTTCCTGTGGTGAGGCAAAATTTTTAACAGAATTGTCTGAGCTTGAACCATTAAAACTCGTACAGCCGTGTAAAGCGATGCCTACCCCACCAATCAAGATGAATGTTTTGAAATTCACGTATTAATGCTCACTGATGTTGTAACTGAAAAATATATGAAAATTGGGAAAATCACAAATACAGTACTTTGATTTTATTATTAATTCTCTTAAACGAAAATGAGGTGTTTTTGCATAAAAAATGGTAAATAACTGCCAATTTCTTAAAAGTTTTAACCTTAAAATCTGAACCGGATAACATTTTTTAACCATATTAAAACTTTTTATGATTGGTGAAGCTTCAGTAATTCATGAAGCTATTCGACAATTTCTATCACGAACCGATGAAAATTTATCCTAGCTTTCATGCGTAGATCGCTAGTTCATTCAAATATGCTTAGATTCATCTGGTCGCGTACATCTCGATATTTTTTATAAACCTAAAATAAAACGCCATAAAAAACCCGCATGATGCGGGTTTGATTGCTGAATTTAAATCTTCATTACTTATGCAAAGTCGATTCAAATGCTCTTAAACGCTTATAAATCGAAAGCAATTCGATAATAGTCGGCCAAGATTCGATTAAATACTGGAATGACTCGCGCACCTTACCAAATACATTCGCGATCTGCATCATGAGGCCCAGTGTAATCGCCCCTGCGGCAATACTTGGGAACAGCACAAATAAACCATACAGATTATCCAGCTGCATGTACCAGATCCGTACCATGTTGAAATAGGCATAATGGAAATACAGTCGGAAATAGTTAAAACGAACCCGACTAAATAACTCTTTTAAGGTCAGCGGATCGGCACGGTCAGCATAATCTTCACCATAGACCAATTCTTTACGGTAAGCAGCTTCAACCTTCTGGTTATTAAATTCCAGACCCGGCAATTTATAACCGACGACCATCAACACCACGGTACCCAATACCGCCCAACTGATCGCCGCCCAAACCAGCGCATAAGGAATTTCACCCACCACAGGCAGCTGTTTCACATGCGATGACAACTGGAGTAACACTGGCAAAAATGCCATCAGCGTCATTAAGGCTTGAATAAAACTCACCCCCAAACTCTCGGTGGTTTTGGCAAAACGCATGGTATCTTCCTGAATACGCTGCGATGCCCCTTCAATATAACGTAACTGTTCCCAATGAGCCGTGTAATAGTCATTCATGGCAGTACGCCAGCGGAATACATAATGACTGACAAAAAACAGGTTAAACACGGCAATGGTCACATACACCATTGCCACATACAGGAAAGTTAAGGTTTCGTTGTAAAGTAAATTGACATCGCCGCCACCACTGCTCAGCATTTTCTGAATCAGGTCATAAAACGGGCTGTACCAGGCATTGACCACCACATTTACCTGTACGGCAAACCAGATATTAAACAGAATAAAAGCCGAGCCCCAGACCGACCAGCCTTGCCATGGATTGCTGGATTTAAACCGCCAGAACAGGGCAAAAATAACGGTTGAGATCAGGAACCACAGATAAAACCATAAAAATGAAGGTGCCCAAAAGCGACTTACGCCAATAGGTAATTCCGCCGAGGCATAGCCAGGTGCAAAGCCCAAAAAGGTTCCCCAAGTATTGCCACCGGAATACCACAAGGCAATATTGATGACAAACCACAGCACCAATGACGAAAAGAACCACTTCGGGTTCGGAAAAAAAGATTTAAACATTAGCTAGAGCTATTCCTTTATTTTTAGTTTCAAACTTGCCGATCCACCACAACCCAGCCCATTTAAGCTGGATGGATGAAGCGGCTATTATTCTAGTCTTTTCATCTTTGTAGCAACTTATACACTGTTTGTGAAATGTTTTTTCAGGTGAAATCATTTTCCTTGAGTAACCCTTCAATAAGCCAGTTGTATTGTTTATTCAGCCTTTGATGAAGTTTTTGTCATTTCAATTTGGCTTAAAGTTCTGGAGAACTCTCATTCAACACAGCACTTTTGTAATCGTTATTCTGAACATTACAGCATTTGCCACAATCGAAAATGTTATGCTCAAATGACTTTTAGTCAAATCTTGACCCAGCTTAGATCGGATAAATTAAAATGTTCTTAAAAATGACCAAACAGTGAAATCCGTATAAATTTTAGGGAAATATTAAAAAACAAAAGATAAATCAAAATATAAATTTTAATCTCCTCTCATTTTTTATTCAGTATATAAATTACACGATAAATTTGATTCGTTTGTTTTTGATTTAATTCGCAAAAATGATAAAATTGGTTAAATATCTAGCAATTTATGATATTATTAACCTAATTTCTAACGTACAGGGGAAGTAACATGGAAAAATTAGTCATCGAATTATTAAAACCAGTAACCTTGCAAAAAGAGAACTGCGATCCTCTCGTTTTTGAACAAGGGACTATTTTAAAAGTCGTTATGCACACACCGACTAGTCTGCTTGTATCAGACGATTCAGACTTCAATTTCACTGTTTCTTTGCAAGATGAAAATAAAGTTTGGCGTGAACTCTAATTTCATTAGATTTTTCTAGTGATTAAAACGCGTAATTTAGAGACCTCAACTTGAGTATGACTTCCCCGCAAACTCAAGTTTGAGAATTCTGATGCGCCCGCAATAATAGATAAAATAAAAATAACATTTGGCTCACATCAAAGCATTTAAATAACCTGCATGAAATTAAAAATTCCTTTTAAAGCCTCTGCTGCTGATCAAAGCGATAAAAAATAGATAGATTCTTTATTCATTTTAAATGTAAAAATTCCATCTATTTCTCGTCTATTCACGATTAAGCCAACTTAAATAAAATCCATTTAACCCTATGATGATGAATGAATTTTATTAGTATTTAAGCGTACTCATAAAACTTAACGCTGAAAACAGCCAGATAAACAGCACAAAGCTGCGTTCCTGATTGAAATGATTCAGGTCCGTACCATGCAGAATGTTATGCCGGGTCATGCTCACGGTTGAACTGCTGTCCATCTTATAAGCTGCAAGCTCGGCAAAATAGCGATTCAATTCTGCTGCAATTTTTGCTTTATGCCATAAGCTTTTAATTTCATTTCCCTTTAAACCCGGAACAATTTTATAAACATCAACAAACTTGGTTCCACTGTGCTTTAAAAAGCCAGCCTCTATCAGTACATCGGTCAAGATCCCTTCAAGTTGTGCATACAACATCGGGATACAACCCGCATAAAAACCTAATTTATATAACTTGAATGCTTCCAGAAGCACGAGACGATGCTGCGTTTTATGTTCACCAATTTCAAGTGCATCAAAGGCTTTTAGCATTTGGGTTTGAAAATCTTCGCTATTAATCACATCAAGCAAATTGAACTCGGACCTATCTTCAAATTGATGTACTGCTTGCCAGAAATAGATCAGGTTTAAAGCATCGTTGGCAACCTTGACTTCTACCGGCTGATCCAGCTCATCGGCAAGCACATCAAAATACGGTTCTGACTGCGCCAATTTACGTAAGGTCTTAATTAGAAAACCATGTTCGCCTGCCGAAATCCCGTCCAGATACTGCTCCGCTTCCTTCAAGATTTGATTACCAAGTTGCGGTTTATTATGCTGATTTTGCTGAATACGCGTTACAGGTTGGTCATAATCAAAATCATCTTCGTCAATCATGGTCTTTACTCTTGGCACATTGCTTTAAGTGGCTATTATCACAGGTATTCAATACAGCATATAGCGCTAGAAGATAAATACTATGACAAATGACTGAATCCCAATCGAGATTCACTTGATGTCATAAACACTGAATAATAGTTCGCCTGATTTAGACATTGCAAAATGCAGATGGCCCATGTTTTGAGGGTATCGGGACGATCTTAAATTTTTCGGACTTTCTAGCCCCTTCAATCATGCTCTGATTGAAGGAGCTTTTAAGTTGAAAGCATTATTTATGATTTTTATTTTGGTCAGACTTGTTTGGCTCAGATTGATCGGTTTTATCTTGATCCTTTTTGGAGGCATCTTTGTCATTGCTCTGATCTGAGTTCTGGCCTTTGTCCTTATTGTCCTTGGACGAAGAATCCTGATCGTGCTTTTTCGACTCACTTGACTGAGATTGATCTTCTCCTTTCATTTTACTCATTGTGTCAGTCGCCATCTGTCTCAGCTCACCCAGTTTGACACTGGCTTCACTCACTAACTCGGTAATCTTCTGTTTGGTGTCTTCAAACTTATGCAGAGCCTCATCTTTTAAATGTGCCATACGATCCTGCTGATCTGACTGATTTGCCGATCTATCTTCAGATTTATGATCGGTTTTAGCCTGTTTAGTGTCACCAGAACCTTGTGCACCATTTTGCTGACTGTCTGACTTGCCATTTTTTAGCTCATTCAGAATCTTTTCGCCTTTTTTCAGTAGTTCCTCACCAATGGCGATTGCCTTCGCTTTTAAGTCATCCATCTTAATGGTTTCAGTTTTTTTATCTGAGTTGCCTGACTGAGCTTCTTTAGAATTATCAGAATGATCTTTTTGGTCTGTATGTTGATCATTTGGCTGAGCACTTTGCTTAGCTTCAGACTGTTCATCAGTATTGCTGTTCTGGGCTTCTAGATCTTCCTGATAGGCTTGATTATGCTGTTTATCGATCTGGTTCTGCTTTTGCTCTTTTTCGATTTGATCATTCTGTTCTCGTGCATGTTGTTCTTTATCTTGGTTCTGCTTCGAAATACTTGTCTGGTTATTCTGAGTCATGCGTACCCTCCTGAGGTGTCATGGAAATTATCAGACAATTTTTTTAGCACAAAGCATGCAACGAAGTAGGTGAATTAAGTAAACTGCAACAAAGGCTGTACATGTTGTTGCTATTGAGTGCAGGAAGTAGCGCTAACGTAACTCGATCAATTGTTTAATCGTCGCTCATCAGATGATATCGAATTTTGTATTTGAATATTCAGGCCGCTTTATTGGTTGCGCTTCAGCTAAAGCATTTCTTTGTAATCCCCTCTGCATCATGTAAAATTATGGCCCATTGCATAATGAATACGAATGAGAGAGTGAATCCGTGCGTAAAATCCTAGTCACCAATGCCCTTCCTTACGCCAATGGCCCGATCCATATGGGTCACCTACTCGGTTATATCCAGGCAGATATCTGGGTTCGTGCCATGCGTGCAATGGGTCATAGTGTGACTTATGTATGTGCGGATGATGCTCACGGTACAGCAATCATGCTGCGTGCTGAAGCCAACGGTATTGCACCGGAACAACAGATTGCCAATGTGCAAAAAGAACATATCCGTGACTTCGATGGTTTCGGCGTGCATTTTGACCATTATGACTCGACCAACAGCGATGCCAACAAGGCACGCTCGGAAGAGATCTACATTAAAAACCGTGAAGCAGGCAATATTGCAGTTCGCCCTGTGACTCAATTGTTCGACCCGGAAAAAGGTATGTTCCTGTCTGACCGTTTCATTAAAGGCACATGCCCGAAATGTAAAGCGGAAGATCAATACGGCGATTCATGCGAAGTTTGCGGTACAACCTATAACGCAACTGAATTATTAAATCCAAAATCGACTTTAAGCGGTGCAGCGCCTGTAGAAAAATCTTCAGATCATTACTTCTTTAAACTGCCTAACTTTGCTGAATACTTGCAAAAATGGACCCGTGACGAAGGTCGTTTACCAGTTTCTATTGCGAACAAGTTAGATGAATGGTTCGACAATGGCTTAAACGATTGGGATATTTCACGTGATGCGCCATATTTTGGTTTTGAAATTCCAGATGCACCGAACAAATATTTCTACGTTTGGGTTGATGCGCCAATTGGCTATATGTCGAGTTTTGAAAATTACATCAAGACCAAACGTCCTGACCTAAGCTTTGATGATTACTGGAAAAAAGATTCTAAAAATGAGGTCTATCACTTCATTGGTAAAGACATCGTTTATTTCCACGCATTGTTCTGGCCCGCAATGCTCGAAGGTGCAAATTACCGCACGCCATCAGGCTTATTTGTGAATGGTTTCCTGACTGTAAATGGTCAGAAGATGTCGAAATCTCGCGGTACCTTCATTAAAGCTGAAACTTACCTACAGCATTTGAACCCTGAATACCTACGTTACTACTTCGCGTCTAAACTTTCTGACAAAGTTGAAGATTCAGACTTGAACCTGGATGACTTTGTACAAAAAGTGAATTCAGACCTTGTGGGTAAAGTGGTCAACATCGCAAGTCGTTGTGCAAAATTTATCAATACCAAATTTGACAACAAGTTAAGTGCAACGTGTGCAGAGCCTGAACTGGTGCAAAGCTTTATTGATGCGGGTGCTTCAATTGCGTCTCAATATGAAGCGCGTGAATTCTCTGCTGCGATTCGTGAAATCATGGCGCTTGCAGACAAAGCCAACCAGTACATTGATGAGAAAAAGCCTTGGGCACTGGCGAAAGTTGAAGGCGAAGAACAACAAGTTCATGACGTATGTTCTGTAGGTATCAACCTGTTCCGTCAATTGGCAGTGTACCTGGCTCCAGTGCTGCCAACATTGGCTGCACAAGTTCAAGACTTCTTGAAATTGGCATCTTTCGACTTTGCTTCTCGTACAGAAATTTTAACTGCTCATGAAATTGCATTGTTCCAACCACTCATGCAGCGTGTAGACCCTAAAGCTGTTGCGACTATGGTTGACGAATCTAAAGATTCTTTAGCTGCGCCTGCTACTCCAGCCAAAGCTGAGAAGAAAAAAGAGAAAGCCAAAGAGAAGAAAGCTGAACCTAAAGTCGGTGAAGCTGAAATCATCGGTATCGAAGACTTTATGAAAGTTGACCTACGTGTGGCTGAAGTTCTTGAAGCGGCTACGGTTGAAGGTTCTGACAAGCTGCTTCAATTGACTTTAAATGTCGGTGAAGCTGAGCCACGTAACGTATTTAGCGGTATTCGTGAGTTTTATCAACCTGAAGACTTAAAAGGAAAACTGGTAGTGATGGTTGCGAACCTTGCACCACGTAAGATGCGTTTTGGTATCTCGAATGGTATGGTACTTGCGGCGGGTAATGGCGAAGGTGTTTGGGTGATTTCACCTGAAACTGGTGCTAAACCGGGTGATAAAGTGTCTTAAGATTTAAAATCTAAGATCAAAAAAAGCCTCTACTGATGTAGGGGCTTTTTTATGCTTATAAGTTCCCTCTCCTTTTGTAAAGGAGAGGGTTAGGGAGAGGATTTATTGAATCACAGCCCCATTTTGACTTTATAAAAAATTGTTTCTTTACGTAGGCATTGCCTTACTTTTGAAAGATCAAAAGTAACAAAAATCTTTTGTCCGCTTGATGATACGTCCATGTATCACAAGCGAACGGCGACATCCATGTCGCCAAAACATCTTTCTAATTTCTACTTTGTTAAAAATTGTGGAATACTTAATATCTCAGTATTAATTTTTAAATATTCATAAATAACATTACTTTTATCTACTAACCGTTCATCATTCGTAATAAAGTAATTGCAATAACTCGCATAAGCTACATGTGAAATATCAGCTTGTGCACTTACAAATTTTTTTTCATTTTTAACTTTCTTTTCTGGTCTAAATCCACTTAAATTTAAATTACTATAAATCGCATGTATCTTTTCAAACTTATGCTCCACATTCCTAATTCGTAAAAAATCCTCTAACTCCAATTCATCTAATGAAGGATTATTTTCTTTAAGGATGTTCCAAATTTTCATTAGAACATTTGGAAATTGAAGTTGATTAATCTCATCAATATTAAGTTTTAATTCTTTTCTGTAAGCTAAATGAGCATCAGTTCCACTGTTAGCTTGCTTCATAAAATCAGCATTTTTTCGTACAGTTCCCTCAAACTCAGGCATTTGCATTCTCAAGCCATCTAGTTGATTTTCTTTCTGTTTAATAAGCATATCAAAGAGTGAATGTTTAATTTTCTCATTTTTTAAAATATTTATTTGCTGCTCAAGAAATTCTAACAACTTATATTGTGCCTCAATTTGTAAATCTGCCATACTTTCATAGTCTTTAATACCGCCATACATGGCAAAAATAGTTTTCTGAAATGGATTTAGAAATTCATCATATTTCAAACTTTCACTAATATATTCTTCATAAAGTTCAGTGGCTGAACCTGATATAAGCCTCATTTGCCCCGTAAATTTAAAATTTTCATCCATAATCGGCTTTATATAAATTGCGTTAAGCTTATCTAATAAATCTAAGAATGCAGCAGAATATTTTTTATTTTTCAGACCGGCTCTATAAATTTCCTGAAAAGAAACATCTGAATAAACAACTTGTACATGATCTAAAAATCCTTCAATAAAATTTGGATCAGTTTCAATACAATCTAAAAAGCTATCTAAAATATTTTGATCCAAATAAGCTAAATCTTTACCTGAATATTCTTCTTCGGGCATAAGCACCTACTTTTAAAATAATTATTTAATACAACATTAAACGATAATCTATGCACATGCAAAACCACCTAAAACATGCTAAAAACATTCTATCCTTTTAAAACTTATAAGAAACCTATGAAGACTTTAAAACCACTTTTCCTAGCTTTAACTCTAAGCACTGCAGCCATCACCACCCAAGCTGCTGAACCCACTACCATTCCAGCTCAAAAACAAGTCGCAGGCTATTACCACCACCAATTCGGCAATACCCAAATCACTGCCCTACTTGATGGCACGCTTTACCTCAATCCTTCCATGTTTAAAAGCTTAAGTGATGCAGAAAAAATGGACATTCTCAAAAAATACTATGCCGACCAAGCCCAAGGCATTCAAACTTCTGTGAATGCATTTTTGATTAATACAGGCAAGCAACTATTGATGGTGGACAGTGGTGCAGCCAGCTGCTTTGGCTCACATCTGGGTTCAATCTATAACAACCTCAAAGCTTCAGGTTATCAACCTACGCAAGTGAACGAGATTTTTCTTACTCACTTACACCCGGATCATGTCTGCGGTATTTCCAACAAGGGCGTGGCCAATTATCCAAATGCCACGCTGCACATTGCCAAGACCGAATATGACTACTGGCTCAGTCCAAATACCGTGAAGAAATTACCAAAGGATAAACAGGCCGGTTTCCTGGGTACGGTTGAGAAAATTAAAGCGGCTTTAGCCCCATATGAAAAAGCCAAAAAAGTGAAGGTATTCTCGGACAAATCATTGGCATTGGGTAACATCGAATTTAAGCCATCCTTTGGTCATACTCCGGGACATTACAGCTTTAAACTCAAAGCTGATGGTCAGGAAGTCGTGTTTATTGGCGATATCGTGCATTCCCATACATTGCAGTTTGACCGTCCTGAAACTGCAATCGAGTTTGATACTGATCCCAAAGCAGCGGTACAGACACGTTTAAAACACTTTGCCGAATATGCCAAAGACGGTCAGCTCATTGCCGCCCCGCATTTACCTTTCCCGGGCCTTGGACATATTTACTCTCAAGATGGAAAGAGTTATCAGTGGATTCCAGTGCATTTTAAGGATTGATAAAAGATGTATAAAAATAATCCCCTCAATACAGGGGATTATTTTTTAATGAACTGCTGTGACCTAAACCGTGATTTTCGCTTCATCGGCAACAAAACGTTTACGTCCGGTTTGTTTGGCTTTAAACAGGTTTTTATCAACCATATTTAAAAAGTGTATTTTGTCATCTTGCTCTGTCGGACAAATACATTTTACCCCCAGACTTAAACTGACATTTTCTGAAATGGGAGAGGCCCGATGCGGCAGGTTCGCCTGCTCAATCATGTAAAGTATATTGTCTGCAATTTGAACCGCCCCCTCTAAAGGGGTATCTGGCAACACGATCGCAAATTCCTCGCCCCCATAACGTGCCACCAGGTCACGTGGACGTACACAGCAACTTTCCAGCATCTGTGCAATCTGCTTGATACAGGCATCGCCAATAATGTGCCCATTAAAATCATTGTATTGTTTAAAGAAATCGATATCGATCAAAATGACCGACAGGGGCTTTTGTTCACGTATTGCGTTGTGCCATTCACGTGAATAAAAATCATCAAATAAGCGTCGGTTGGCAATTTCAGTTAAACCGTCTTTATAGGAAAATTCTTCCAGCTTGCGGTGCAACGCTTTTAATTCCTCTTCCTTTTTCTTACGTTCAGAAATATCAAACATAAAGCCGACTAAACGTTCAACTTCACCATTTTCCTTACGTACCACATGAACCACATCACGAATCCAGCAATATCCACCGCTTGCCTTTAAGGCACGATAATCCGCTTCATGATCTATACCGGCAATGGATTGCGACACACAATAATTCAGGACATGATCACGATCATCCCGGTGCATACGGTCTGCCCAGTCCTGCACCGACTTCCAGGAACTCTGTTCCCAGCCCAGTAACTTTTCAATTTGAGGACCAATATAACTAAACTGTTTGGTGGCCCAGTCTATGCTCCAGGGTATGGCCAAAGTCGACTCTAATAATGTTTTATAAAACATGTCATTCGACAATTGCTGCTCATCAAACGGATTTTTCGGCATAGGACTACTCTAATTTGAATGGGCAAAAAAATGTCTTCGCATGTTCTGGTTTTAGCATACACGACATTTCAATACGCGCTTGATGACTAACCTGCTTGAAACAGGTTTCCCAATAAAAACTGCTTTTTCACCACTGAACATTTTTACATTTCAAGATGATTATTTATTCTACAATTTCTCTCAAAGAAGAAACATATATTTCTAGCTATTTGATTTATTTTCGAAGTAATCCGTATGTTCTGCACTTGGAACAACACCCCTCTATTTTTCTAAAATTTTCAAAACAACACTTGAGATAACATGATGAATAATATCGTTTACTTTGAAATCCAGTCTTCCAATCCAACCAGAGACATTAATTTTTACCAGTCTGTTTTTGGCTGGGAATTTAGCAAAGTTGCAGATCTGCCTATTGAATATTACCAGATCAAAACTGAAAACATGTCTGGCGGCTTACTTAAACGCCCTGCTGAAATACCGCCGACACATTATGGTACCAATGCTTATACCTGCTCTGTTCTGGTTGAAAATTTCGATGAAGTTGCACAGAAAATTCTGAACGCAGGTGGTCAAATTGCCATGGACAAATTTGCCATCCCGGGACGTTGCTGGCAGGGATATTTTCTCGACCTCGATCACAATACCTTTGGTCTGGTAGAAGCGGATGAAAATGCCCAATAAAAAACTTTAAAATTAAATGAATTATCATAAATTAAGCGACTACACCTGTGATGAAATGCAGAATAGGCTGCATTATTTATGGTAATTTATAGGCTCATTTTATCCAATGTGATTTGGGGCATTCGTGGCTGTTCATTTTCTGCATACATCAGACTGGCATCTGGGACAATTTTTTTATAACCATTCACGCCAGTATGAACATGAACAGTTTTTAAGCTGGTTAATTGAACAAATTAAAGAAAAACAACCACATGCCCTACTAATTTCAGGCGATATTTTTGATGTCATCAATCCTGCATCCAGTGCGCAAAAGCAGCTCTATCAATTTTTAGCTGATGCACATGCCATTGCCCCGCATATGCAAACGCTGATGATTGCAGGGAACCATGACTCCGGTTACCGTATTGAACAGGTTGAACCCTTACTGGAAAAATACAATGCCAGAACCGTCGGGGTGATTCATAAAAATGAGGAAGGTCTGATTGATTTAGACCGATTGCTGGTTCCAATTTATGATCAACAGAAACACGTTGTGGCCTGGTGTTTGGCGCTGCCCTTTTTACGTCCGGCAGAAATTACCGGTTTTAATGAACACACCACCAATAGTCACAATGCGATTGCCTATTTACACCAGCAACTGATTGCCGAAGCAAAAAAACGCAAAACATCGGATCAGGCACTGATTTTAATGTCACATGCACATATGCAAGGCGGTGAAACGTCTGATTCGGAACGGCCGATTATTATTGGTAATGAAGAAGCCTTATCGACGGCATTATTTGATGACAGCATTGATTATGTCGCACTGGGACATTTGCATAAACCGCAAAAAGTCCAGCATGCCCATATCCGTTACAGTGGCTCCCCGATTCCCCTCTCTTTTAGTGAAATCAACTATAAACATCAAATTGTTGAAGTGAATATTGATCCTGCACTAGAAGATGAGTCACGCTTTCAGTTCCAGGCCGTTGCTATTCCGCGCAGTATTCAGCTACATAAAATTCGCGGTGAATTGAATGAGGTGATACAAAAGCTCAAAGCCTTGCCCGAAGGTGAAATTGAAAATATTGATCAGCGTGAATATGTTGATATCGAATATCATACCCTGACGCCCCCACTGCCCAATTTAAGACAACAATTTGAAGAAGCGCTGCCTAAAAACCGTTATCGTCTGGTGCGCATTTCACGGCAATATTTGTCTGCAGAAAATGGCAGCTCCACAATTGCCAAAATTTGCCTAGAACCGCCAACACCGGAAAAACTATTCCAGCAGATCTGGGAAAAGCAAGGCTACAGCAACGATGAAGATGTTTTTAAAGATTTTATGAGCCTGCTTCACGAAGCACAAAAGTCACTAGAAGAACAACAGATCCGTTAAGGGCAATTCATGAAAGTTTTATCCATTCGTATAAAAAATTTGGCCTCCCTTTCAGGTGAACATTTTATTGATTTTGAAAGTGAACCTTTGGCCAGTGCAGGTTTGATTGCCGTGGTAGGAAAAACCGGTGCCGGAAAATCCACGATTTTAGATGCCATGTGTTTGGCACTCTTTAATAAAATTCCACGTTTAAAAGACAGCGACGGAAAACTGGTCGATGTAGATGGTTCAGAGTTATTGACTAACTCACCTTTGACGGTTTTGCGCCGGGGCACCGCGCATGGCTTTGCCGAAGTCTGCTTTGTCGCACAGGACCAGAAACGCTATCTGGCACGCTGGGAGCTGAAACGTTCACGTGAAAAAGCAGATGGAAAACTGCAAAGTGTACAGCGTTATTTAACATGCCTGACGGACGGCGTTGTGATAGCCGATAAAGCCAAATCTGTCGATGCCAGTATCCACAAAATCAGCCAGCTCAGTTTTGAACAATTTACTCGCGCAGTGCTGCTGGCTCAATCCGAAGTCACGGCATTTTTAAAAGCCCGCGATAATGAACGCGGTGAATTACTGGAATATCTGACCAATTCCAATATCTTTGGCAAAATTGGCCAGCTGGCTTATGAAAAAACCAAGCAAATTGCCAATCAGCGTAGAGAACTGGAAAATAT
This sequence comes from Acinetobacter sp. NS-4, assembly GCF_037402435.1. Lineage (NCBI taxonomy): Bacteria > Pseudomonadati > Pseudomonadota > Gammaproteobacteria > Moraxellales > Moraxellaceae > Acinetobacter > Acinetobacter sp. NS-4. The sequence continues at coordinate 258,711 of NZ_JBBEUE010000002.1, forward strand.
CTTAGGACATATTGAGCTGCTTTCCGAGGAGCAAGTCTCTGATCATCAAACACAGTTAGCCGCAGCACAGCAACAGCTCACGCAACTGGAAACTGAAAAGCACAAGCTGAATCAGCAACAGCAATGGTTTGAACGTAAGCTGCAACTTGAAAAAGATATTCAGGCCCGCCAACAGCAACTTGCAGCACAACAACAGCAATATCAGCAATTGGCGAGTGAACGCGAACAACTCAAACAACTTGAAGTATTTGCTTCAATTCGCCCGAGTGTGATTCAACAGCATAAGGTTCAATCTGATCTGCAAAAACTGCATCCACAGCTGCAAACTACAGAACAACACTTTGCTGCTATTCAACAGCGTTATGAAATAGAAAAAGCGCAATTTCAAACTGTAGATGAGAAGCTCAAAGCACAGCAAACTTTTGAACAGACCCATCAGCAAACCATAGACCAGGTTCGCCAATGCATTCAGGAACGTGAATATATTGGTCAGCAGTTCAAAGATGCACATGGCAAAATTTTGCAGCTCAAACAGGGACAACAACCTTTATTCGACCAGCAAAATCAGCTCAAGCAACAGCTTGAACAGCTCAAGCAACAGCAGAAACAGCAAGCCCATGTACTGATTCAAACCGAGCAATTCAAAACTCTGGATGATGGTTTAAAAGCGCATTTAAATCCATTGCAACGCTTTATCCAGCAATATCAAAATTTTGAACAAGCCTATGGTTCAGTCCAGTCTGCGGCCACTCAACTTGAGCAAAAGCAGCAACAACTCTCTTCCTTGCAACAACAATTTGGGCAGGATGAACAGATCAGTGCGCAGCTTTCGGCACAACGCCAAAGTCGTGAAAACCAGCTCAAACAGAGTCATCAGCTCAGTCTCGTTCAAAGCCAGTTTAAGCAATATGTTCAGATCAACCTGGAACAGCAACAAGTCCAAGCAAGATGCACGGAACTTACGCAATCAGTTGCAGATTTAAAAACACAAGTAACGCAAGCTGAACTGAAGTATCAATCTCAACAGCAAGAACGCGAAACTTTACAATGCGTTCTACAACAACAGCGTTTATTGCATGCAGAAAATATCGAGAAGCTGCGTGAACAGTTGATTGACGGCGAAGCTTGTCTGGTTTGTGGCAGTACGGCACATCCTTACAAACAAGACCATAAAACCCTGTCTGATGAATTAATGCAGTTACAGCAACAACAAGAACAGCAAGCCATACAGCTGGAAAAGGAAAGCTTTAAGGCATGGCAAAAAGTGCAACACAGTTTGACGCAGCAAAGTTCAGCTTTAGAACAGCATCAGCAGCGATTAAAACAATTAGCGCATGAAACCCTTCATGTTCAGCAACAATTACAATCCTTAGCTGAAGATGCAAAAATCACACTTAATTTTGCTCAATCATCGGAGCTGATTGAGCAACAGCTTGATCAGTCTGCACAATCGCTACAAGTCAATGTGGATAAGATTGAACAACAACTGCTGCTATTAGAACGCACTCAACAAGAGCAGCGTGCTTTAATCCAAAACATTCAGCACATCCAGCAACAACTTTCGAGTGTGCATCAGGCTGAGCAAAATATTCAGTACATTATTGATTTGCTGTCAGCAGAACAAAAACGGGCCTGGTCAGTTCAAACCCTAGCCACTGCTTCTGCACTGGCACAGCAATTAAGCCAACGGGCAGATTTGCTACAGGCCTTGGAAAGTTTGGCTAAACAGATAACTGAACAACAACAGCATCTCAATGCACTCGATCAAAAAGTCAATTTTAGTGTTGAGCAAATTGCTGCAACTGAAACATTAAAAGCAGATTTGCAACGCAAAGGACAGGAAAATACCGAACAAGCACTACAACTGATTTTCAACATGTCGCATACACAGGTTGAAAAACCTCATGACTGGCTCAGTGAATACGATGCACAGAAAAAAAATTTACAGCTGCAATTTAACCAAGTCCGCCAAAGTTATGATCAAGTGCGTCAGCAGTTCATTGAACAACAACGCCAGCTCGATCAATTCAAAACGCAACTGGCACAACTTGAAGCTCAACAGTCCACTGTAAATTTAGAAATCCAGCATTGGCTTGCTCAGCATAGCGATTTTAATCTGACTGTACTGGAACAGCTTAAACAGATTTCCAATGAACAAGAACAACATATCCGTCAGGTTGTTCAGGCCGCTGAACGCAACCTGACTGATGCGCAATCGGCAGTCAACACCTTACAGCAGCAACAACAGCAACATCTTGTTCAGCAACCTGAAATTGACTTTGAGCAATTACAGCAAAAACTTAATGAACTGGTGCAACAACTGAAAGATGCCCAGGCTTTACGTGATGCACACAATATCAAACTAGAACTGCATCAGCGCAATTTAGCCAAGCAACAGCAGTTCGCCGAGCGTATTCAGCAAATTCAAACCGAAGAACACCGTTGGGGCAAAATTTCAGGACTGATGGGAGATGCCAGTGGCAAAAAATTCCGTGATTATGCCCAGCAATACAATCTGGATATCTTGATTGAACATGCCAACCAGCAACTGGCCCTGCTGTCACAGCGCTATACGCTCAAGCGCCTGGAGCACTCATTAAGTCTGGCCATTATTGATCACGACATGGATGGAGAAACCCGTTCGGTTGCTTCACTTTCAGGTGGAGAATCCTTCCTGACTGCCCTTGCCTTGTCACTTGCCATTGCCAATATGGCCTCAGGTTCAATGAAAATTGAATCTTTATTTATTGATGAAGGCTTCGGCACGCTGGATGCATCTTCTTTACACATGGTCATGAATGCACTGGATCAATTGCAAAATCAGGGCCGTAAAGTGGTGCTGATCTCACATATTCAGGAAATGCATGAACGAATCCCCGTGCAGATTCAGGTTAAACCTTTGGGTGCTGGGGCAAGTACCATTGAGATTGTGGGATAAATTTAAAAACTCATCCAAAAAAGCATAAAAAAGCCTAGATCATCGTCTAGGCTTTTTTAACCGGCAAGCATCGGTCAGGCGATGGGACGCAATGTCAAAATCTGTTCACTGCGCCCAAAGGGGCCATGCACATCATGCAGTACAGAACTGCTCAGGCCAATACCATCTTCTCCATATTGCTGCATGGTTTCCAGACCCAGCCACTGGCCCTGTGGCAAACGGTGCATATGGATTTGCAAATCCAGATTAGGAAAACCCCAGCTAAATGGCCAATCCTGGCGCGGTACAATGCCATTGGCGGTATCCACCATCCCCATTAAACGCACAAAATCGCTCGTGGACTCATCCTCAACCATATCATGCTGAGTTCGTAACCAAACGATGCCCTTGCCTGCACGACGTTCATGGCTTCTTGCTTCTATCGACTGGATATAGCCACCCGGCCACTGGCGGATTCCTTCCCAGATCGGTGCAGCTTCAGGCCCGGTTGCATGTGCATCTTCCAGACCTTTCACTGACCGGCTTTGTTGCGTCATCATGCGCCAAGTCCGTGCCACAATACAGGTTTTACCCTGAGACTTCATTTCCGACTCAATCAACTCAATGGTTTTTCCGGGACGAATTACTTTGGTGCTGACACTGAACACTCCGGCAGGAATCAGACCTAAAATATCTAAACTGATCCTGCCGATACGCATATCATTTCGGGGAGCAAAGCGGTCTAATTCCGCGCAGAGAATACCTGTTGCAGGTGCCATATGCTGTTCATGTTCATTCCATGCCCCTTGAGCCAGTATTGTTGAGCGATAATGGGCGGTGACTTCCCCGGTTGCATCCGTATTTCGCTCAATCAGTTGATAATATGCTGCCATACACTTCCCTATTTTTCCTGTCGAATAAATGGTTTCTTATTGAGATTATTCCTTTAGATTGTTATTTTTGTACCCAAATTTAGTGGAAAGTTCAATTTTTAAAACAAAAACTGAACCCTAAAGTTCAGTTTTCAAAATCATCAGCATTGATGTTTTCGCGATTTATTTTGAATAATCCCGTGCACCAAACAGTGCCGTTCCTACACGAACCATGGTTGAACCTGCGGCAATGGCTTGCTGCATATCACCCGACATTCCCATACTTAAGGTATCCCAATCTTCAGGCTGTGCATGCTCAGCTTTTACACTTTCAAATAATGCACGAGCATCTAAAAATGCCTGATGATTATTCGGTGCGGGAATCACCATCAAACCACGTAACTTTAAATTGGGCAGCCGGCTGATTTGTCTGACCAGGTCTGCAACCTCACTCGGCTGACAACCATCTTTAGTATCCTGTCCATCGATATTCACTTGCAAACAGATATTCAACGGCGCTTGTGTTGTTTCACGCTGGTTGGATAAACGCTCGGCAATAATCAGACGGTCTACGCCATGCACCCAATCAAATTTTTCAGCCAAATGTTTAGTCTTGTTGCGTTGCACATGACCAATGAAATGCCACTCAATATCCAGATCACTTAAAGATTCAATTTTATCCAATGCCTCTTGTAAATAATTTTCTCCAAATGCACGTTGTCCGGTCTGGTACATCTCCCGTAAAGACTCACTAGGATGTGTCTTCGAAACAGCCAGTAACTGTACGCTTCCCGCATTGCACCGGGCTTGTTTACAGGCCTCTTCAATTTGCTGTATAACTTGATTTCGTGGGTGTTGAAGACTATTCATTGACGAGGTTCTCATTTCATTCATCTTTTTTTGCCTTCCCCTGCAACTAACTGTTGGTTAAGCTCGGGGAAAGCCTTATTATTCTATCAAAATAAATAACATTTAAATGAACTCGGGGAAATTATGGATATCACTGAACTTTTAGCATTTTCAGCTAAAAACGGGGCATCAGATTTACACTTATCTGCAGGGATGCCGCCACTTATCCGTGTCGATGGTGAAGTTCGCCGTATTAACTTGCCGGCTTTGGAACATAAAGAAGTACACAAACTTGTGTATGACATTATGAATGATAAACAGCGTCGTGATTTTGAAGAAAAATTAGAGACTGACTTTTCATTTGAAGTGCCAGGCGTAGCCCGTTTCCGTGTGAACGCATTTAACCAGAACCGTGGTGCAGGTGCCGTGTTCCGTACCATTCCTTCAAAAGTACTCACTATTGAAGATTTGGGCATGGGTCAAATCTTTAAAGATATTTGTAATTACCCGCGCGGTATTGTACTGGTGACCGGACCTACAGGTTCAGGTAAATCAACCACACTTGCCGCGATGATCGACTATATTAACGACCAGCGTTATGACCATATCCTGACGGTAGAAGACCCGATCGAATTTGTACACGAATCTAAAAAATGTCTGGTCAACCAGCGTGAAGTGCATCGTGATACCCATGGCTTTAACGAAGCATTACGTTCTGCCCTGCGTGAAGACCCGGATATTATTTTGGTCGGTGAGATGCGTGACCTTGAAACCATCCGTTTGGCATTGACTGCCGCTGAAACCGGTCACTTGGTATTCGGTACACTGCATACCACCTCTGCAGCAAAAACCATTGACCGTGTGATTGACGTCTTCCCGGCTGAAGAAAAAGACATGGTACGTGCCATGTTGTCTGAATCCTTACAGGCTGTAATTTCACAAACCCTACTCAAGAAAAATGGTGGTGGCCGTGTCGCTGCACACGAAATCATGATTGGTATTCCTGCAATTCGTAACCTGATCCGTGAAAACAAAGTGGCACAAATGTATTCTGCCATTCAAACCGGTGCCAACTACGGCATGACTACGCTTGATCAAAGTTTAAAAACCTTGGTCTCTAAAGGCATCATCAGTCCGCAAACTGCGCGCACCATGGCGAAACAGCCAGAAGCATTCCTATAAGTTTAAAACGGATTGGGGTTCTTATTATGGATTTTAATGATTTACTCAATTTGATGATTCAACAACAGGCATCTGACTTGTTTATTACGGCTGATGTTGAACCATCCATGAAAATTAATGGCCAGATTCTGCCCATCGCAAAAACCAAGCTAACCGGCGAAGTGGTGGGACAGCTTTTAAACTCGATTATGAGTGATAAACAGCGTAAAGAATTTGCCGAAACACGCGAATGTAACTTCGCCATCAACAACCGAGACAAAACCGCACGTTTCCGTGTCAGCGCATTTCAACAGCGCGATCAACCAGGTATGGTTTTACGTCGTATTGAAACCGTGATTCCAACCATGGATGACCTCAAGTTACCGCCAATTTTAAAAGAATTGGCGATGACCAAGCGCGGCATCATCATTTTTGTCGGCGCGACTGGTACCGGTAAATCTACCTCTTTGGCATCAATTATTGGTTACCGTAATCAAAATTCAAAGGGTCATATCATTACCATTGAAGACCCGATTGAATTTATTCATGAACATGCAGGCTGTATCATTACCCAGCGTGAAGTCGGGATTGATACGGATACCTTTGAAGTCGCGTTAAAAAACACCTTGCGTCAGGCACCCGATGTCATTTTGATTGGTGAGATCCGTTCCCGCGAAACCATGGATTATGCCATTGCTTTTGCCGAAACGGGCCATCTGGTATTTGCTACCCTACACGCCAACAATGCCAACCAAGCCATTGACCGTATTATTCACTTCTTTGAAGCAGACCGTCACAATCAACTGTTTATGGACTTGTCCCTCAATTTAAGAGCGATCGTGGCGCAGCAGCTGATTCCAACCGTAGATGGTAAATCACGTCGTGCCGCTATTGAAATCCTGATCAACTCACCTTTAATTTCAGACCTGATCCGTAAAGGTGATGTTCATGAAATTAAAGACCTGATGAAACGTTCACGTGAGCTGGGAATGCAAACCTTTGACCAGGCCCTGTTTGACCTCTACAAAGCCAAACAGATTACTTATAAAGACGCATTGAAACATGCGGATTCCCCTAACGATCTTCGTTTGCAAATCAAGTTGTCGGAAGAAGGTGGCGACCGCTTATTACATGCGAGTGCAAATATTACCTTCGATGGTCAGGCTTAATGCTTAGATTGAAATAAAAAAACAGGCTTCAAATAAAGCCTGTTTTTTTTAACTGATTCCAGGTCAGTATTATTTTTTACGTAATGCGTCTTGGCATTCAACTGCATCACAATAACCATACAGATTCAAAGAGTGACCGGTTAAAGTAAAGCCAAATTTTTCGGCAACTTCATGTTGTTCATGCTCAATCACGTCGTTGGTAAATTCAACTACTTTATTGCAATTTTGGCAGACAATATGATCGTGATGATCTTCTTGCATAATTTCGAAAACTGAATGATTATTTTCAAAATGATGACGCTGGATAATACCTGCAGCTTCAAACTGTGTTAACACGCGATACACAGTTGCTAAACCGACATCTTCACCCTGTTCAAGTAAAGTCTTATAAATATCTTCTGCGCTTAAATGATGTTGTCTTGAATTTTCTAATAATTCTAATATTTTTATTCGTGGAAGCGTAACTTTAAGTCCAGCTTTGCGTAAATCTTGATTTGAAATAGGCATCTAAAAGGGTCTCTCAACAAATTTAAAGTTGGAATATGCAACAAAGTTAAGATGCAGTATGATCTATCCGTGGATCAAATGCATCATAATTAATTTGGGATAGTGTAGCAAAATGCAAAAAATCATGTTGACGTTATTCGTCACTTCACTGCTCGCAGGCTGTTCGACCTTGGGCGTTTATAAAGTTGATATTCCTCAAGGAACACCATTAACTCAAGCACAAGCATCAAAAATTCAAGTCGGTATGAGCCACCAACAAGTTCGCTTTTTGCTAGGCAGTCCAACGGTCACAGATCCAATGAATCCTTTACGTTGGGACTATATCTACAACTACATCCCAGGAACTTATGCTAAAAAAGCCAAGATTCCTGCAGCACATGGTCAACATTTAAAAATTTACTTCGATCAAACCGGTACGGTGCAAAAGATTGAAGGTCTAGAAACTATTCCAGAATCTCAACCCGGCTTACCAGGTTCAAAAGAAGCGATTTTAACTGCGCCCCCACTATAGACGCTTTAAAATAAAAATAAACCCCTCATTGAGGGGTTTTTCTTATCACTTCAATTGTTTAAAGCGATTTCCACGACAATATCGCCCAACCGGGTTGGCTGCTGCACGTTTGCGTCGAATATCCTTCGGATTAATAGTTAGCGGTCGATAAATCTCGACACGGTCACCCACTTGTAAAATATGGTGCAAATCTTTCAGGCGCACGCCAAAAATTCCCAGAGCAAGCGGTTCTGCCAAATCAACCTGTACCCGAATACCACATTGTTCAATCGCCTCTAAAGCGGTCATGCCTTGCTGAAAAGGCACCGCAATATGAAACTGTTGATCCGGGCCAGCGTAAGCGACCCAAACCTGTTGTAACTCACTCATTAGAACAATTGCCCAATAATTGCGATTATTGCCAAAATAATCGAAACAGGTAACACTACACGAACGGCAATACGCCACAGGTTATAAAATAACTCATTGCTGAAACTCATCGCTTTACGCAGATGGCTAATTTTCATGATCCATCCGGCAAAAATGGCATAGATCAGGCAGATTGCTAAACCCCAAAGCATCAGCAGGCTATTGAAAACTGGAGTGATGGCTGGAATTACCCAAACAAATACGGCAGCTAAAATAAGCAGCCATTGAATCACGATATTCAACTGACGGTGTAACAGCTGTTCACGCGCCATTTGCAATAACAATGCCGCAGCACTCACCACTGCAACCACAAAAGCCAAACTCGGGATTTGAGCATTGGCAGCAAAGAAACCAAAAGCAATTACGGCGAGTAACTGTGCAATCCAGATCGGCAATACGGTTTTAGTTGCAATATCTTGCTGTTTCACCACAGCTAAGTTACTTTGCCAATACAAGCCCATACCTAAACCACTTGCAACCAGTGCTAATACGGTTGCACTGCCCCACTCACTAAACTCTACAGGGGTCACGTGCCAAGTCGGTAAAGCTGCGCCCATGATATTTGAAAGGATCAACGAAGCAAAAACACCCACTACGCTTAAAGCAAGAATAATTTTTCGCGGTGCAAATGAAAGTAAAACAGCAACAATTGCCAGCCCCATAAAGAGCAGGTTGGGCGCAATGCCATTTAAGGCAAACTGTCCCAATAATTGACTGGCATTAGACAACATGCCGCCTGCCAAGAAAGGTATAAAGACCACTGCCAACCAGCCGACAATACGCCATTTCTGTGAAGCATCTGCATCACGTGTCAAACTGGACAATGCATTTAAGGCTGTCGTTTTAGAGCGTTTTGCCAAAGCAATTTCTAAGTAGCAAATCGGTAATGCCAAAATAAGCATAGTACCTATCCACAACAACCAAAAATCAAGTTGGCGATCAAGCTGAATCCCTACAATCGGTGCCAAGGTGGCAATGATGATAAAAGATAAGCAAAATGCCATCAGCGGTGATAGCCATCGTGTCATAGCATTGTCCTGCATGATGCGTTCCTAAAAAAAGTCTGTCGCTATTTTGCCTTTGTCATAGGTGAAAATCAAAAAGAAAAAGCAAACCATCATAACTGATGATTTGCCGCGCAAGATTATTATCTTTTTTAATTGTTGTTATCTCGTTTAACTTTTATGAGAAAAAACGAGCAAACCAGTTTTTACCTTTTTTCTGTTCTTTCTCTTTAATGATGCCCATCATGTTTTCTTTTACCGCACCCACATAATCAGCGTCATCATGCTGAATATGATTGATCAGCCATTTTGAAAGCACTTCATGTAATTCCGCTTCAATCGTCTGTCCCATTTCAAAGCGGCTACGATACGATTCAATCTTTTTAATAAATAAATCATGCACACGCTTATGCGGCACCCGATATTTATAACCTGCTTCTTCCTGCAATGACTCTTCAAAAGTAAAATGCGACTGGGTGTAATCAATGATATTATCCAGAATCTGTTTAATACGGGCACGATCAGTATGTTCAGAAAAGTCATTAATTTCATTAATATAATCAAGAATCCGTTTATGCTGATCGTCAATCACATCGATGCCAGTATTATATTCTGGAATCCATTTCATTTTCATTACGACCACCTATCAGATATAAACGATTAATCACATAAATTCATAATATATTGATTCTAAACAAATAAAAATAAACCAAAACGGTCGGCTTTCAGTTTTTTTTATAAAATAGATATAACTTATTGATATATATTTAATTATAATAAAATACCTACTAAAAAGATAAAGTATTTTTTAACCAGACCCATTAAAAAAACATGCTTTATTCAAGAGTTAATATGATTTTATAAACTATATTTTTTAGAAGTCGTTTTTTAATTATATTAAATAAATATAGTACGATGATATAAAAATATCAAAAATCCCCGAAAATTAAAATCTGATGATAAAATTTTAAAATATTTCAACTGATCATAAATAATAAAGTCAGATATTTATCTAATAAATATCTGACACTAAAGTTTCATCTGAAGCACTGTGCAGTCAATATTGATCAGCTTTGGTGATTCTTTTTAATGCCGGATTTAAGCGTTCACGTTCTAAACGTTCGACATGGGTCTGCTGTTTACGCACAGGTCGGCCATCCTGAAATAAAATCATCTCTCCCGGTACAAAAGCTGTCCAGGTTTCATTTTGCGTTAAAGGCTCGGTGGTAATAACGGCGACGCGGTCTTCCGGCGTGGTCACCTGACTAAAATCAACCTCTACATCCAGATCAATCAATTGCGCAGGTTTAAAAGGATATTCGCGTACCAGCCAATGTAATTTGGTGATGGCATAGCTAAAGAGTGCCTGACCATTCGACAGACAGAAATTGAATGTACCGTGTTCTGCAATTTTTGGAGAAATGTCTGCCAACAAATCAAAAATTTGATCCAGCTTTGGTTCATGGTAACCAAACTTAAGTACCAGTTGGTCCAGCAAGTAACAAAAAGCACGTTCGCTATCGGTATTGCCTACCGGGGTAAAACGACCCGACAAAGTCGGGTTAAAGTCATGTAAATCGCCATTATGGGCAAAAATCCACTGACGTCCCCAAAGTTCACGGCTAAAGGGATGTGAATTTTCCAGATTAATTTTGCCTTGCGTGGCTTTACGAATATGTGCAATCACATTGCGTGATTTAATCGGATAATTACGAATCAGTTCAGCAATAGGTGATTCGACTGCAGACTGATTATCGACAAAAAGTCGGCAGGCTTTATCTTCAAAAAAAGCAATGCCAAAACCATCACAATGGTCGGAGGTAATGCCGGCACGTTGAGAAAAACCCCGAAACGAAAAAGTCACATCCGTGGGCGTAGCGCAATTCATTCCGAGCAACTGGCACATAATCTTAATCAAACAACAAATACATGATTTTTCTATTTTGCATACTCAATAGCGCATTGTAAATCTCAATTCACGATAGCTATCACGATTTTATGTATTAGGCTGAAAAACAATATTCTTATCACCTTTTTATTGAATTCCTTAATCCCCCTAAATATCAACCACAAAAAAAGCCTCACAAGGAGGCTTTTTTAAAATCACGCTTTAATGCTTGGCACGGTTGGTAATTAAGGTACCTACACCATGATCAGTAAAGATTTCCAGCAAAGTTGCATGAGGCACACGGCCATCCACAATATGCGCACTGACTACGCCACCTTTGACTGCATCCAGTGCACAACCGACTTTAGGAATCATGCCACCGTAAATCACACCGGTTTCAATTAAACGGTCGACTTCCTGGGTGCTTAAACCTGTCAGCAGATTTTTATTTTCATCCAGTACACCGGTAATATTGGTCAGAAGAATCAGTTTTTCTGCGCCTAAAGCTTCAGCGACTTTACCTGCCACCAAATCGGCGTTGATGTTATAAGTATTGCCTTCTTCATCTACACCCAGAGGTGCAATCACAGGAATAAAATCACCTTGGGTGAACATTTCAAGAACATCGGTTTTTACGCCAACGACTTCACCAACCAGACCCAGATCAATCTGTTGCACAGTACCATCTGCAGCTGTTTTTTCCATCAATAGCTTTTGTGCACGTAGCAAGTTGCCATCTTTACCGGTCAAACCGATAGCACGACCACCATGCTGGTTAATCAGATTCACGATGGATTTATTCACGCTACCACCTAACACCATTTCAACCACTTCCATGGTTGCAGGGTCAGTCACGCGCATGCCATCAATACGGTCAGATTCACGTCCCAATTGTTTCAAGAATGAATCGACTTGAGGCCCACCGCCATGCACCACGATTGGATTTAAACCTACAGTTTTTAACAATACAATGTCACGTGCGAACGAGCTTTCAAGCTCCGGATCGGTCATTGCGTTGCCACCATACTTGACTACTAGCGTCTTACCTGCAAAACGTTGAATATACGGCAAAGCTTCTGTCAAAATTTGTGCTTTGTCGATGCCAGTATGCTGATGTGGCATTCGCCTCTCCTTATTGAGCATCTAAAATGTCTTGAGCGATTTGAGGATATCGGTCACTTAACATGGAAACAAATGTGTGTCGAATATCGTTTAATCTTACAGGATTATCCGCATCAAAACGCACTGTAAAATATTCACCGGTATTCGATGCCCGAATAATGCCAAATCCATCTTCAAAATCAAGTCGTACACCATCAATTTTACTTAATTGCGCATCAAAATCATGACTTTTAACTTCAACATCATGTAATACCGCTGTTGGTTCTTCACTATGGGTACTAATGTAGAGATCTTCAGTACAACTGCGTTCAGGATAAGCCAGCAATGCTTTTGATAGAGTTAAATCTGGTTGTTGACTTAAATATTCGAGAACACGTAAGGCTGCATACAAACCATCATCATAGCCAAAACCGCGCCCATCATTAAACACATAATGACCGGCGTATTCTCCGCCAAACACCGCTTTGCCTTGTGACTTCGCCATATAGCTGCGTAAAAAAGAGCTTCCGGTACGGATCATTTTGGCCTGTCCACCTAAATGACGAACCGTATTAGCCACCATGGTCGAACATTTGACATCAAAAACCACTTCATGACCGGGATGGGTCTTCAAGCATATTTCTGAAAATAAAGACAGCAACCGATCTGCGGAGATTGTCGTACCATTTTCGTTTATTAATACCAGACGATCACCATCACCATCCAGAGCAATCCCGATATCGGCTTGTTGTTCAAGTACGGTTTTTCGTAATTCAACAAGATGTTTTTCTTGTGAAGGATCGGGTGCATGATCGGGAAAATGACCATTGGCTTCACAACGAATCAGTGTCAGGTCGCAGCCCATTTTTTTTAGCACTAAAACGGCACAGCGCCCTGCTGAACCATTCAAACCATCCAGTACCACCTTAAAAGGTCTTTTTAACTGAATGTCCTTCAATAGCGCATGTTGATATTCAAGACAATATTTAACCCCAATTTCATGCTGCATGGGTTCAATCAGAATTTTTTCTTCTGGAGCAAAAATCGAGCAAGCCGCTAAAGCTACCTGTTGAATCTGATCCGGACACGGCGGTTCGCCTTGAATAATCCATTTCACGCCATTATCTGTTTTGGCATTATGACTGGCAGTCAGCATAATGCCATTACCCTCAAATTGACGTGCAATAAAATACAGCAAGGGAGTCGAACAACAGCCAATAATTATGGCATACAGCCCTTTTTCTTCACACACTTGTCTGATAATTTCTGCATATTGGGGACTAGTTAAGCGCGCATCGTAACCAATAGCCAGTTGAGTTTGCCCTAACTTTTGATATTGCATCACCAATCCATAGGCAATGGCTTTGACAAGTTCAGGCGTCAAAAGTGATATGTGTCCACGAATATCATAGGCACGAAAAATTTGTGATGGGAATTTTTTATTTTGTAAATTCATAATTATTTCTTCTATTTACAATAATTTATGAAATAAAAATTTATGAAAGGTTTAAGTGGATCCAAATTTGCCAGTCCATCATGTCAGGGAGGAGATTGTTCATTCACATTCTAAAAGCATTTCATCTTTTTAATCAATGATAAAAATATAGTAAATACGTATACAAATATAAACTATATATTTGAAATATAAATATATTATTAATTAAAAGAAAGGAATGAAAATAAATTCTATTTAAAAACCAATTACCTAAGTAAACATAGAAAAAATAACATTAAGTATAAGAAATACCCCCATCAATACAATATTAAAAAATATTCTAAGCAGTTCATTTTATTATAAATGTGATTAATATTTTAAATAAGATTATTTCTAAAATGAAACCTGATCAACAAAATATAGCTGCTTGTTCATCAGGTACTCCATCTTAAAACTAAATCAGGGCTTAACCTTTACCGGTATGGCCAAAACCACCTGCACCACGTTCAGTCGCTTCGAATTCATTCACAATATCAAACTGCGCTTGAACAACAGGAACCAGCACATACTGCGCTAAACGTTCACCCGGTTGTAAAGTAAATGCTGTTTGGCTACGGTTCCAAACCGATACCATCAATTCACCTTGATAATCTGAATCAATGAGGCCCACCAGATTGCCTAGAACAATCCCATGTTTATGCCCCAGACCTGAACGCGGTAAAATTAAACCGGCAAAATTTGTGTCTTCAATATAAATGGCCAAACCTGTTTTAACCAATACAGTTTGTCCTGGTTCAATGACAGTCGCTTCATCTACACAAGCACGCAAGTCCAAACCTGCTGAACCCGAAGTCGCATAGGTTGGCATAGGCCATTCGCTGCCTAAACGTGTATCGAGTACTTTCACCTGAACTTTCATTTGTTTTTTCCTAATTGCATGGTTTAAATGTTGCATGGTTTAAATCGTAAATTAACGCTTAATCAGCGCACGTAAATTTTCCAGATAATGCTGAGCTTGCAGTTTTGGATCAATATTGCCCGCTAATTTCTTCTTGCGCCCCAACCATTCCAGTTCATCTTGCGGCAATTCATCCAGGAAGCGGCTTGGGGTCATCTGTTTCATCTGTCCCCCCGCTTTACGCTGCTCGGCTAAAGTAATGGTCAACCCTTGACGTGCCCGGGTAATACCCACGTACATCAGACGGCGTTCTTCTTCGACGGTATCAGCTGCAATCGAGTTTTTATGGGGAAGCATTTCTTCTTCCAGGCCAATCAAATACACATAGGGAAATTCAAGACCTTTAGACGCATGTAAAGTCAATAAATTGACTTTGTCGGTATCTTCTGCTTCCTGCTGCTGCTCGAGCATATCCAGCAGCACCATTTTACGAATTACGCTTTCAATATTTTTGTCATCAACATCTTCAGCACGGTTAATCAGGCTTTGAATACTGCTATACAGCACTTCAATATTATCCAGCTTGGTTTTTTCCTGTGCCGGTGTTGCTGCATTCTCTTTAAGATAATCAATATAGCCCGCTTCATGCATCATCTGGCGAATAATCGGCACAGGCTCATCATCATCGAGTAGATTACGGGTAAAGTTGGCAATAAAATCGGCAAATTCAGCCAATTGTGTGGTGGCTTTTTTAGGAATCACCATGGTCAAGCGCTGATCACCAGCTGCCGATAGTAGCGACAAATGATTTTCTTGAGCGAACAATCCCAATTTTTCCAGTGTCACCGGACCAATTGCACGTTTAGGGGTATTAATAATCCGTAAAAATGCACTGTCATCTTCAGGGTTAATAATTAAACGCAAATAACTCATGATGTCTTTAATTTCTGCGCGAGCAAAGAAAGACTGGCCACCAGAAAGCTTGTAGGGAATCTGCATTTGACGCAGCTGTGTTTCTAAAATACGGGCCTGAAAATTACCGCGGTACAAAATCGCGTAATCTTTCCAGTTTTTACCATTCATCAGCTTATGGGTAATTAAATCCTTCACCACGCGTTCTGATTCATCATCATCATTACGGCAGGTAATCACCCGAATTACCTCACCGTGGCCTTTATCGGACCAGAGCTTTTTATCAAAAATATGCGGGTTATTGCCAATGACCGTATTTGCAGCTTTCAAAATACGACTGGTCGAACGGTAATTTTGCTCTAATTTAATCACTTTTAAATTAGGAAAATCCTCTTTCAACAGCGCCATGTTTTCTGGTTTTGCACCACGCCATGCATAAATGGATTGGTCATCATCACCTACGGCCGTAAATTGTCCCATCACGCCCACCAGCAGTTTCACCAAAATATACTGTGCCGTATTGGTGTCTTGATATTCGTCGACCAACAGATAACGAACACGATTTTGCCACTTATCCCGGACTTCGGCATTTTCTTGTAGTAAACGGGTTGGCATCACAATCAGGTCATCAAAGTCCACCGCATTATAGGCACGCAAGTTGCGCTCATAGAGTTGATATAAATGCGCAAACTGTACATCTTCGGCGGTTTCACAGGTGGTGTGAGCCTGTTCCGGTGGAATCAGGTCATTTTTCCAGTCCGAAATCATTTTCATTGCTTTGGCAATGAGCTCTTTACTTTCCGCACCCGACAAATTATCGCGGTGCATTAAATCCATCAGAATGCGCTTACAATCATCGGCATCCAAAATAGAAAAATTATTCTTTAACGGTGTATGTTTCAGTTCCAGTCGCAGCAAATTCAAACCAAAAGTATGGAATGTTGAAACAGACAAGCCTTTCGCTTCTTCACGAGATAATAATTTGCCCACACGCTCTTTCATCTCACGTGCGGCCTTATTGGTAAAGGTCATAGCGGTAATACGATGTGCCGGAATACCACAATTCTTAACCAGATGTGCGACTTTTCGAGTAATTACCGAGGTTTTACCTGAACCTGCCCCTGCAAGTACTAACAAGGGCCCTTGAGTGTATTTCATGGCTTCAAGTTGCTTGTCATTGAGTTGACTTGCCGACGACATAGTATTTCCTCGTATTGATTGGAGCTCGATTATAGTCATCTGTGCCAAACTTGCATAACCTAAAATACAGATTTGACATTCAAAAAAAAACCACCCGAAGGTGGTTTTCTCTGATTCAATAACTGAATTATTGAATTGCGTAGATGCTGATTTCTACACGGCGGTTTTGTTCACGACCCGATGCTGTATTGTTGTCAGCGATTGGGTTAGCAGCGCCTTGACCTTGAGCATTAATACGTGAAGTTGAAACGCCTTTAGAAGCCAAGTAGCTTGCTACTGACTGAGCACGCGCTTGAGACAATGGAATGTTGATAGAGTCATTACCAGTGCTGTCTGTATAACCAGTTACAAGAATACCGCTCTTGTTATCTTCAGTTAAAGTTTGCGCAACTTTATTCAAAGTAGTGTAGAAGTTAGGTTTGATATTTGATTTGTTGGTATCAAATGTAATGTTACCCGGCATAATCAAACCAACAGAACCATCTGGATTACGAGTAACGTCTACACCAGTACCCGCCATTTGTTGACGTAATTTTTTCTCTTTATTATCAAGATACACACCAGTTGCACCGCCTAATACAGCGCCAATTGCTGCTGCGCGGTTATTTTGTGCACTTGAGTTTGCACTACCCTTAGAAATACCATAACCAGCAGCTGCGCCAACCAATGCGCCAATTGCTGTTTTATCGTATTCCATACCGCCAAGATTGTTGCCACTTGTTTGACAGCCTGATAGTGCCAATGCCCCTGCTACAGCTGCTGAAATTACTAATGCACGCATTGCATGCCTCCTTGTTGTGTTTTATCGTATGGTGGAATAATGAATTAAAAAAAATGGGCATACCATTGATTTTTTGTAAATAATCCAATCATTAGTTACATTTTGTAATATTTTATATGAGTGTGAAGAATAACTTAAGCACAATTTCTTCATAGTTGTACGAATAGACTTTTTTATTTCAAATTCTGCAATTATATTAAATACTGAAAAAAAACATTTAATGATTTTCTTTTTAGGGCCGTTTTTTATTATGTCATCTCAAAATACCAAGCAACCGATATTAAAAAAAATATCTCGCGGGCTTACTGTCGGATCGGTGATTACCGGAAGTACTTTTTTTCATGGTCCACCTGTACTTGCCTTGGGATTGACTAAACTGATTAAAAAATCACGTAAAGTAGATGAAACCAACATTCAGATTACCAACAGCTGGCTCAGTGTCAATAATTGGCTGATTGACCATGTATTGCCCAACTTAAAGTGGGATATCAGTATTGAGGAAGGTTTAGATCTCAGTATGCAAGGTCGTTACTTGATGACCTGCAACCATCAAAGTTGGGTAGATACTACGGTAAATCAATATTTTGGTTTAACCCGCATGCCCCTGACCCGTTTCTTTACCAAGTGGGAACTGATCTTTATTCCTTTCGTGGGACAAGCCTTTAAAATTTTAGGTTTCCCGATGATGAAACGTCATAGCAAGGAACAGATTGCCAAAAATCCGGAATTGAAAACCCGTGACATGGAAGAATCGCGTAAAGCCTGTGAACAGCTGCTGAGTCAACCTTTTACCTTGCTAAACTATCTAGAAGGCACGCGCTTTACCCCAGAAAAACACGACCAACAGAAGTCACCTTATAAGCATTTATTAAAACCTAAAGCAGGCGGTTTAGCTTTAGCCTTAAATATTTTAGGCGACAAAATTGATGCCCTGGTCGATATGACCATTGTTTATCCGGATGGTGCACCCGGTTATGGCGATTTCTGGCTAGGTGAGGTCAATCGCATTGCGGTGAATTTGCGTAAAATTGAAATTCCAAGCTGGGTATTAGACGGTAATTATGAAGATGATGCCGAATATCGTGAAAAATTCCAGCAATGGGTTCATGAGCTGTGGACTGAAAAAGACCAACTGATTGAACGCATGCAGCAAGACTTGGCTTCAAAAGCTTAAAAATACGCAAGGAAAAAAATGAAGCAAAATGACCAGATCACACCTCCGACCTTTTCTTTTGTAAAAAAAGGCACTTGGGGATGGAAAGTTGCACTGGGCTATGACATTTTCATGATGGTTCTGATCATCATCAATTTAATCTGCTTAAGTGGCAATGCACTCCTGATGAGTGATTTTGGTGGCTGGCTATTTAACTTCATTCATCTTCCGGAACTGTTGCAGTTTTACCGTACCGCATTACGCCCTTGGGTCATCATTACCGAAAGCTGGTTTACCAGTTTTCTGGTGATTGAATTGCTGGTCCGCTGGGCCATTGCGATCCTTGGACAACATCATAAGCGCTGGTTTTTCTTCCCCTTTATTCACTGGTATGAAATTCTATCGATTATTCCGCAACTGCGTTTCTTACGCCTATTACGTGCCGGTTCCATTGCCTACAACCTGCATCAGCATGGTTATAAAGTCATTCCATCCAGTTGGTATCAACGGGCGAACTTTTATTACCATCTGGTATTAGAGGAACTTACCAGCCGTATTGTGATTACGGTTTTAGACAGCATAAAACATGAACTATCCACCAGTACCACACATAAAAAACTGATTGAAGATCTGGTTGCCCACCACCGTGAAATGTTTGCCACTGCCCTGGCGGATATTTTGCAAGAATCTTTAGGCAAAGAGCTGCAAGCGCAAAAAATCATGATTGCCGAAAATGTCGGTGATATTGTCAATCGCGCCATTGAAGATACGCCTGAACTGACCCAGTTGTTACGCCTGATTCCAATTGTGGGTAGCCGCATAGAGCAACAGATCCAGAGTATTGGCCAACGCTTGGGAGAAAATATCACTCTGGGACTGATTGAACCTTTTGCACACGATCATAAAAATGAAAAAAATCTGGCATATTTAGAAATTTCAAATAAAATCAGCCAAATACAATTTGAAAATAATACGCATGTGGAAAAACTGGTTGAGTCGGCAGTTTTTGAAAGTTTAGAAGCCATTCACCAGCAAGTGAAAATAAAACAATGGCAACAAATTCTGGAACAGCATGATCAAGTTAAAGAATGAACATAAGATTTAAAATATTGAAATCGCTGCTAGAGAAAAGCTGCAATTTGTTCTAGGATTTGCTCTATTTACAACATAACTTCGACATAAAATGAATGAGTCAGAAGTCTTAAGGAATAATTATGGCTGATATACGGATTACAGGCAGAATGGTTAATTTTACCCGATTAACCTTTGACACCAATGATCACAACGCAATCCGCCAGCAATTGACTCAAATGCTTCAAGAAACTGCTTCTCATGGCACGCTGGTCATTATTGACAGTACTGTAGAACAAGAATTGATTGCACTGATTCAGCTATTGATCAGTCTGGATTTACAGCCTCTGGGTGTGATTGACGGTATTCTTTCCGCTGAAGCCCGTGCAATTCAATTTCCTGTTCTGCCAGCAGACAATAAACCCTTACAACGCATTAAAGCCACGAAAGAACAAGTGGTTGAGAGCAAACCTGAAACTGACTCCACCCAAACCCCAGATGCTGAAGAAGTGGTAGCAAAACCGGCTCGGGTTATCAGTCATGTGACTTCTTATCACGATGAAATTTTGCGCACTGGCCAATGTCTGGTACAGGATCATGGCGATATTATTCTCAATGCCGGTATTAATAGCGGTTCTGAAGTTATTGCTTCAGGAAATATACATATTTATGGTAGCGCACGTGGTAGAGTCATCGCCGGCGCAGGCGGGAACGGTGCCGCACGTATTTTCTGCCATTCTCTGGAAGCAGAATTGGTATCAATTGCAGGTACATATTGTGTGGCGGATGACATTCCCCCGCATGTCCTGAAGAAGGCTGTCCATATTTACTTGAATGATCATCAAGAACTTGTCTTTGAAGTTCTCGAATTTTAATGTATAAATAAACACCAAAAGCCCCATATTTAAAAAGGGGTTTGAACCATAACAGGAGTGGATTCGGTGGCGAAAATTGTTGTCGTAACATCAGGCAAAGGTGGTGTAGGTAAAACTACGACTAGTGCATCTTTTGCAACAGGTTTAGCCCTTCGCGGTCACAAAACTGTTGTGATCGATTTTGACGTGGGTTTACGTAACCTAGATTTAATTATGGGTTGTGAACGTCGCGTTGTTTATGATTTTGTGAATGTATTGAATAACGAAGCGCGTCTTCAACAAGCGCTCATTCGTGATAAAGATATTGAAAACCTATATATTTTGCCTGCTTCACAAACCCGTGATAAAGATGCCTTGACCGATGAAGGTGTTGCACGTGTAATGGATGAACTTTCGCAAGAATTCGATTACATTATTTGTGACTCGCCTGCGGGGATCGAACGTGGTGCAATCATGGCGATGTATCATGCAGATGAAGCAATCATTGTGACCAATCCGGAAATTTCTTCTGTACGTGACTCTGACCGTATTATTGGAATGCTCGACAGCAAAACCAAAAAAGTAGAACAAAACGAAGGTCGTATCCGTAAACATTTGTGTATTACACGCTTCAATCCAGAACGTGCTGATAAACAGGAAATGTTAACGATTGACGATATTTCTAAAGATATTTTACGTGTACCTACACTAGGTGTTATTCCTGAGTGTCCAAGCGTATTGCAAGCATCAAATGAAGGTAAACCTGTGATTCTGTTTACTGAAGAGTCAGCTGGTCAGGCTTATGATGACCTTGTCGCGCGCTTCCTGGGTGAAGAACGTCCTTACCGTCACATCGCGGTAAAACCTAAGGGCTGGTTAGCACGATTATTTGGAGCGTAACAAATGGCAGGATTCTGGAGTAAATTATTCAGCAACGAGGATAAACCTTCAAGCGCACAAACTGCTAAAGACCGCTTAAAAGTAATTGTTGCTTCTGAACAAGGTTTAGGTAAACGCTTAAGCCAGGACAAAATTGACCTCATGAAAAAAGAAATCATGCAAGTGGTTAACCGTTATGTCCGCGGTGTTGATGAACAACATATTCAAATGTCGGTACGTTCTGAAGCCAATATTGAAATGTTAGAGATGAATATCAATTTGCCTGAAGAGCGATAATCTGAATTTTGATTAGTCAAGCAAATTGAATCAAGGCAAAATATGCGGCAGTTTAGGAAAAGCATTGCTTTTTCCCTGCCGTAAAATATTTTGCCTTTTTTATTTTTAATCAGTATATCAAGGAGATTGCGATGGCATTATCTCAGCCAGCAACGTTCAATGAAGAATGGTCAGATGAGCGTGTATTTGCCTACTTAACCCAGCTTCCTCCTGCAGGTGTAAATGCTGATTTTCACGTGCTTTATCATGCATTCAAACATATGCGTCCCAATGATTATGAGCGTTTATTGACTCAATTTGTTGCCGATGGCCGAGATGTCAATGCAACCAATCCTGAAGGTCAACGCATTCATGACGTGATTACACAGTACCCGCGTCAAAGCGAAGGCTTCCTGGACGTTCTTGCCAAGTTTGCTTAATGCAGTCGATTTAATTAAAAAGCCTGCTTGTTGCAGGCTTTTTATTTCCTTACCTCAATCCAAATTTAAGAATCACAACATGTTAGATGCTTATCAAAAACTATTTGAGCTTATCGATAAAGAAACATTCTTTAAAAAAAGTATAGAAAATATTATTTATATTGAAGATTCAAAAATCGAATCAAAATGGGAAATGTTGAAAAAAGATTTACTCAATAATGATCCTATGACAATTCGTAGCTATGGTCGTAATGGACGTAATTCCAAACTCTTTCAAGAACTTTATAGGGTTCTCTTTAATCATCATTCTATTCATATTGACAAAACGAATAATCAAACCCCAACAAAATTGCTTAAGGACTTAACACCGTATTGCAAGAAAACTACTCGTTTAAATGGGCCAAAACTCAGAATTATGAATTACCAAGTTTCACATTTATTTGGTCGTACAAAGAATCCTCTATTATTTACTTCTCCTTGGAATATTGCTTATATACCAAAGTATTTAGATCCATTTACAGGACACGAATCTCAAGGCGACTCAAGTACCGAATTTAAAAAAATATTTAATGAACTGCTAGTTAAAAAATTTGAAATATACCTTCAAGACTATAATAGCTTTATTGAAGAACATATTTTAGGGAATCAAAAATTAGAGAAAGCGATCCAATCAGTAAAACTAAATTTAGATATTGACGATAAAACTTTTAGAGCATTTGAGAATGATGCACGAATACAATTGAGTAAAATTGAACTATAACTTTATTCCCCCCTTGAATAAAAAAAGCATGACATTCGTCAGGCTTTTTTTATGACAAAATTATATCGGTATATTAAGAAAGCAATATCATCAATACAGGAAAAGTCACTGCAAAGCATAGCATTTGCAAACTAATCACTCCCGCCATCAGTTGGCTATCGCCATTAAAATAGCGCGTTAAAATATAGGATGCCGATGCCGTTGGCAAAGCAAAGAACACCACCAAAATAATCTTTTCAAACTGATTCAAATTCAGCACATAACAAATCAAATAAGCCAAACTTGGCATGACGATTAAACGCCCTAAAGTATTCAACAATAATCTTGAATAATCATGTTTAAGTTCTGCAAACTGCAAAGCTGCTCCGACACAAATCAGTCCCAATGGCAGACTCATACTGGCTAAAATTTTAAACAGTTGTTCCACCCCAGAAAACAATGAAAGTTGCAGAAAATTAAATATAATTCCAACCACACAGCCCAAAATTAACGGATTTTTTATCAAAGAAAATAGAATCTGGGTAGGTTTTAAACCCTGCCCTTGTGAAAAAGCCAGCACTGAAATCACATTCACCAAAGGAATTGCCAGTGCAATCATCATGGCAAACATTTGCATGCCTTGAGCGCCAAACAGCAAGGACATAATGGATAAACCAATATAGGTATTAAAGCGAATTTGGCTTTGTACATACACGCCAAAACGCGCGATCGGGATATGAAAAAACAGCCTCGCCACCCACAGCGTGAGAGCACTTATTATTATGATGATAAATAGGGACAATAACACCTGAGTAATCGTTGCAAGTTCCAACTTGATATAAGCAAGATTATTAAAAAGTAATACCGGAAATAAAATCAAATAATTCAGTTTTTCCGCGCCACGCCAAAATTCATCCGATAAAAACTGTGTCCGTTTAAAGATATACCCCATGGCAATTAAAATAATTAATGGAAACAAAGCCATCACAACATTCATTATTTACCCTTCATCCCTAAATTTTATTTCCACTGCATGATGTGAATCATCTTTATCATTTTCAATGAATATTCATGTAACGTTAAAAGTATAACTTTTTAACTCCAAGAAAAAGGCCTGCATAAGCAGGCCTTGATCTCAGTATGAACATTTAGACTAAAATGTCACGTTTACCGTTGGCACCCATGCCACTGACAATCCCATTTTCTTCCATCTGGTCAATGATACGTGCAGCACGATTATAACCGAGGCTAAATTTACGCTGTAACGACGAGGTTGAAGCCTTACGTGTTTCCAGAACAAAGGACACACATTGGTCATATAACGCATCGCGGTCTGAGCCGCCATCACCATCTTCAAAGCCACGCGAAGTGGGTTCTTCATCATAAGGTGTCAGGATTTCATCCACGTAGTTAGGCTCACCACGTTCGCGCCAAGCATCACAGATATTGTTTACTTCATCATCGGAAATAAATGCGCCATGCACACGTTCAGGCTCAATCTTGCCAGGCCCAAGGAACAGCATATCACCATGACCCAACAGGTCTTCTGCCCCGCCTGCATCCAAAATGGTACGCGAGTCAATTTTACTGTTAACCCGTAAAGCCACACGGGTTGGAATATTGGCTTTAATCAAACCGGTAATCACATCTACCGATGGACGTTGGGTCGCAAGCAACAAGTGAATACCGGCAGCACGTGATTTTTGTGCTAAACGGGTAATCATTTCTTCAGCTTTTTTACCCACCTGCATAATCATGTCGGCAAATTCGTCAGCCACAATCACAATGGATGGTAAAGGCGTTAAACGTGGTGCACGCTCTCCTACCACTGAATCGCTGGCTTTCCAGGTTGGATCAATCAGGTCCTCACCATTGGCTATAGCTTCTTCGACCTTGCGGTTATAGTCACTGAGTTTACGAATCTTTAAATAAGACATCAGCTTATAGCGGCGTTCCATTTCATTTACACACCAGTTCAATGCATTGACTGCATCTTTCATGTCTGTCACGACTGGGGTAAGCAAATGTGGAATATCATTATAATTGGCCAGTTCCAGCTGTTTCGGGTCAATTAAGATTAAACGCAATTGATCGGGAGTATATTTCAACAGCATCGATAGAATCATTGAGTTTACCGCAACCGATTTACCTGAACCAGTTGTACCTGCAACCAGCATATGCGGTGCTTTACCCAAATCTGCAATCACGGGATTCCCCGAAATATCCTTACCCATTGCCATAGAGAGAATACTGTTTGGATCGGTAAAAGCAGGAATGGTCAATAACTCGATCAGACGCACCATTTCACGAGCACTATTCGGTACTTCAATGCCGATATAGGGCTTGCCCGGAATAACCTCAACCACACGTACCGATGCCATCGACATCGAACGGGCCAAATCTCGGGAAATGTTAGTCACCTTTGATGCTTTCACACCCGGCGCCAAATCAAGTTCAAAACGAGTCACCACAGGCCCCGGTTGTGCTTCAACCACTTGCGCTTTGACATTAAATTCTTGCAGCTTAATTTCAAGTAACTCGGATAAACGTGCCAGCTGTTCAGCAGTGAAATTCACTTTCTTGTTAGGATCCACCTTATCCAGCAGTTCCAGTCCGGGTAAAGTAGGTAAGTCACGGCGTTTTTGTACCACTTGCATGGCACGTGACATCGGTCGTCCCATGGCATCGGTTAAAGGCGCATCCAGATCAAAATCATCTTCATCAAGCTCAACTTCAGCAACTGGCTTGCCTGCTGTTTCCTGCCAAACTTCACGGAATACATCTTTATTTGACGCGATCAACGCCTTTTCATCGTCTGAAATGCTGGGTTGTTGCTGCAACTGGCTATTAATTTCTGCACGTACAAATGCCGAGGATTGGGCATAACTGCTGGTGCTACGTACTGGTGCAGCAGGCTCAATGTCCTCTACCAATAACTCATCTACCAGCAAATCATCCAGCTCGTCAAACTCGTCATCCAACGCAGTATTTTTGGGTGTAGTGTTGAGCAGCGGTGATGCAGCCATACTCGCAGATGCCGCCGTCACGATCTTTTCTTCAGGGATGCTTACTACAGCAGGTTCCGGATCGACATAATTAAATGGGGTATGCACATCCGTGGCGATTTTTCCACTCGGCACAGCGGCAAGCAATTCATCAAAAATTTCATCATCATCCCAATCCAGATTTTGTTTAGCCGTCTGGGGAGTCGATGTTGGTGGCTGCTCATCAACAAATGCCTGAAAATGTTCATGCGGTGTCTGTTTTTCAGACTCTTCAGCCGCTTTGAGCAAGGCATCAATATCTTGATTATGGTTCTGATTGTCATCTGAGTTGAGTGCACGCCAGACTTCACCTGTTGCCACTACACGCTGGGTATTCTGTTCCAGACGATGGGCTTTTTCTAAAACCTGTTCGAATTCTGCCTCGTCTTGATCATCCACCAACTGTTGCTGCGCATATAGTTCTTTTTCAACCATATCATCAAACAGGCGTTCTGCTGCCGGATCACGAACGATAGGCGACAATTCTACTTGTTTATGTTCGGAGACCGGGCTGAGTTTTTCTGCAGCTGGTTTTAGTTTGCTACCGACAAGTGATTTTTTAACTTCAGGCGTGGTGCGATCAAATGCAGACTCGGTTTCAGGCACATTCTTATAAAATAAGTCTTGTAAATAAGCAGGTGTTGCTTTGAGTGTGTCCCAGGTTTTGTTCCACTTCACGCCAAACGCGAATGTGAATAAAACGAACCAGAACAGTAGCAGAAAAATGGTTGCACCATAAATGGTTAAAATTTGCGAAAGGCTTTGCCCCAATTCATAACCAATAATACCGCCAGATGAATTATCTAGGGTATCTGCTGGCACTTGCCAGTACAGATACAGCAAACTTGCTGTCGCGAGCAAAATAAAGAATTGTGCAGCATAGCGAAATGGCTTATTTAGAAAACTATAAGGCCACCATACCTGAATGGCTTCCACGAATAGAAAAATCGGGATGAGCAAGCTGGCCCAGCCTAGAAAACCGAACAGCAAATCTGCGATCCACGCCCCTGCAACTCCGCTGGCATTTGATACCTGCTGGGTATCACTGGAAATGTGCATCCAGCCCGGATCAAAAGGCGTATAGGTCACTGTTGCAAGGAATAAATAAATTCCAAATGAGACTAAAAATAATGTCTTTATTAAGCGCTGTGCATAAACACTCGACACCGCAGTCATATACTGTCCTGTAACCAATTTTTCATTCATGTTTTTTGTAAGAAACTAAGACAAAATAGTTTCACAATAAACTCGGTATTATGCACCTCTTAAAAGAAAAAAGATGCAATATTATGTAGTGGCTGCTGCTAACAAATCCGCTGGATTGAGTATCTAGTACAGCGCCGTTGTTGTATATAGCTCAAATCGATTTGAATGATCAATAATATCGACATCGAACTCACACAACTGTTATAGAGTTTCACGTATAATTCCACAAATTTCTAAATAAAAAAAGGATGCTGCGAATGAGCGCTCGTCACTCACGCTTGATTATTCTAGGTTCAGGCCCTGCGGGTTATAGCGCAGCAGTTTATGCTGCACGTGCCAACTTGAAGCCAACCCTGATTGCCGGTTTACAGCTCGGTGGTCAATTGACCACCACAACTGAAGTTGATAACTGGCCAGGTGATCCGGAAGGTCTAACCGGCCCTGCCCTGATGGAACGTATGCAAGCGCATGCGGAACGTTTTGGCACCGACATTGTCTATGACCATATCAACGAAGTTGATTTAAGCATTCGCCCATTTGTGCTGAAAGGCGATATGGAAGAGTTCACCTGTGATGCTTTAATCATTGCAACTGGTGCAACAGCTCAGTACTTAGGTCTTGAATCCGAAGCTGCATTCATGGGCCAAGGCGTAAGTGCATGTGCAACCTGTGATGGTTTCTTCTACAAAAACCAGAAAGTCATGGTTGTGGGTGGTGGTAACACAGCGGTTGAAGAAGCACTGTATCTTTCCAATATTGCTTCGCATGTGACTCTGGTTCACCGTCGTGATTCATTACGTTCAGAAAAAATCTTGCAAGATCATCTGTTCGAAAAAGAGAAAGAAGGCAAAATCAGCATCATCTGGAATCACCAGGTCGATGAAGTTCTGGGTGACAGCAAGTCAGGTGTAACTTCAGTTCGTCTGCAGTCTACTCAAGATGGCTCTAAACAAGATGTAGAAGTTACTGGCTTATTTGTTGCCATTGGTCATAAACCCAATAGCAGCATGTTCGAAGGTCAATTGAACCTGCGTGATGGTTATATTCAAGTACAAAGCGGTACTGCAGGTAATGCCACTGCTGCCTCTGTAGCGGGTGTATTTGCTGCGGGTGATATTGCTGACAGTGTTTACCGTCAAGCCATTACTTCGGCAGGTTCAGGCTGTATGGCTGCACTGGATGCTGAAAAATATCTTGATGCTTTAGGTGACTAATTGCAATAAATCCATTTCTTGCAATAAAAACCGTCCTATCTAGGGCGGTTTTTTTTGTATGATAAAAATACCCAACTTTTCATTACCGGTTATTTTCCAGTTCAGGCTAAATCCTATGCATACATTAGCACCTTCAGAATTTATTTTTCCCGATCCCATCGAAGCTGATCCCGATCAGCAAGGGCTGATCTGCATAGGTGCTGACCTCTCCCCCTCCACACTTTTTGAAGCCTATACCCATGGTCTGTTTCCCTGGTTTTCTGAAGGTGAGCCGATCTGCTGGTGGTGTCCGGAGCCACGCTGCATTATCCGTCCACAGGATTATCATCCCAGCAAATCCTTAATTCGCAACATGAAAAAGTTTGATTATAAAATTACAATCAACCAGGCCTTTGAACGGGTGATCCTCTCTTGTGCTCTGCCGCGTAGTTATGCTGAAGATACCTGGATTTCTGAAGACATTATTGATGGATACTGCCAGTTATTTGAAGCCGGTTATGGCTATAGTATTGAAGTATGGGATGCAGGCAAAGTGGTGGGCGGTTTATATGGCGTGACCATTGGACATGGCTGTTTTGGTGAGTCGATGTTTAGCACGCAAACCGATGTCTCAAAAATGGCATTTTATACGTTAATGCTGATCGGACAGGAAAATCATCTGCCCTGGATTGACTGCCAATTGGTCAATGATCATCTTTTAAGTCTAGGTGCCTGTACACTTTCTCGTCAGGTATATCTTAATTCGTTACAAGATATTGTAAAACAGCCTGCTATCGATTGGAAAAAATATCAAGAGGGTGTATTTTCAAGTAAAACAATAGCGCAAAAAGCGCGATTAATTGAATGAAAATAACAGAGGGATCTTGCCATGAATTCGTATCACCCAAAGTCCCTGCTCAATGATTTACAGTATTACATTACGCCGCCGCATAGCTGTAGTTATCTGGAACAGAAATCAGCACGGATGGTCTTTTTAGATCCTGCACATCGCATTGATGTAGTCAGCCTGTCTGAACTTTCACGTCTGGGATTTCGTCGCAGTGGCGATTTTGTTTATCGCCCTGAATGCCACCTCTGCCGCCAGTGTTTGTCTTGCCGGGTGCCTGTTTCTGACTTCCAGATGAACAGTTCGCAAAAAAAAGCCTGGAAACGCAATCAGGATTTGACTGTTAAAATTACCCGTACAGCAGATGCTACCTCAGTTCATTATGCATTGTATGAACGCTATATTTTCGAGCGCCATGCAGATGGTGATATGTTTCCCCCTAGCGTCGATCAATTTGAAAAATTTTTGGTGCATAGCTGTACCGACAGTTTTTTTCTTGAATTCTGGAAAGATGACCAGCTGATTTGCGTTTCAAGCTGTGACCCTTTGGATGATGGAGTTTCTGCGGTTTATACTTTTTTTGATCCCGATGAGAATCGACGTTCACTCGGGGTATTTGCTGTACTCAAACAGATTGAACATGCCAAAGCTTTAGCTTTGCCTTATGTCTATTTGGGCTATTGGGTTCCGCACTCCGATAAAATGAACTATAAATCGCAATATGTGCCTTTGGAACTGTTGATTGATGGACAATGGCGACGTTTAAACCGTTTGCTGAATCAGGAAGAAATTCAGCAATTGGGCAATTCCCTCATGACGACTCTGCCCTCAGGATGGAATAACCCAATTATTAAATAATGTTGTACTTATGATTTAAAAAGCTGGGCAAAATCATCACTACAAGATTTCACCATAATAATGGCATGCTCGCGCGAACCATCGGCTTTGGGATAATAATTTTTGCGTAAATCGATTTGATGAAAACCGGATTTTTCATACAAAGCTATGGCAGCCTGATTACTTTCTCGTACTTCCAGAAATATTTGTAGCGGACTATTCTTCAGCTGGGCAATTGAGGCTTCAAGCAGTTGATAACCTAAACCTTTACCCTGCTGACTGGGATGAATAGCCATCAGTAATAAATTGGCTTCATCCAGAACCGGTTGCAAGATACAAAAACCGACCACCTGTCCTTGTTGTTCAATCACGGTACTGTGATAAGAATCAATTGATTCTTCAAACTGCTTTACTGTCCACGGATGGCTTTGTACTAATTTTTCAATGTTTGCGACTGTTTGCACATCCGCATGCTGCATCAAACGAATCATCTTCGTTCATCTTTTAAATAACAGAAACTTCGCATTATATGAAGTTTGCATAAAAAATCGAGTAAAAAAATGGGCAATCGAAATTGCTCAAGGAGCCAAACTGCTTTTAAAAACCTAATTTGTCTTTCCAGGTTGCTAACAAACTGACTGTATCTAAATCATTAGGATGAAAACCCGGTCTAAAATAGGCCAGCATTTCCTTGCCCATACCAGTGATAATGCCTTTAGATGGACTATAGGCATAGCTATAAATATCTTTTAACGATTCAAGATTAAACTGTTTATCTTCATTTAATAAACGTGCCAAAAAATAAGATTGGGTGATGAATAAAATGACCATAGCCAGTGTTAATGAACCGGTACGTAATGCATAGGCTTTTATGCCGTGCCCAAAAACGCCTTCAAAAACATCATAAGCCACAGCTTTGTGTTCATTTTCTTCTATTGCATGCCATGCCCACAGGGTTGCCATGGTCTTGTCTGTCATCAAGTCTTGAATATGCTGGTTACGCAGAAGTTCAGAAGCGATGGTGGCAGTAAAATGTTCCAGTGCAGTCGTGGCGGTTAAATCTACCATTTCCTGAGTAATTCCACATGGTTTAGCCACTTTTGCAAATACTTTACGTGCTGCTTGAATGACAGTATCAGTCTTCGCATCCAAGGTTGCAACATCATGCCCATATTTTTGTGCAGAAGCATTAAAGCCTACATGCTCTTGAGTATGCATGGCTTCTTGCCCAATAAAAGCACTAATTTCTTTTTGTAATGCCTGATTGTCTTTAATCGCTGGATGATTGCGAACAGCACGCACACTATCAATAAAGAACTTTTCACCGGCTGGAAATAATGCAGAAAGTGCAGTCATAAAATGGGTCAAGCCTGCTGAACCATCCATCCAATATTCAGGAACATTTCCAAAATCAAAATTCATCCGGCGAACTGGAAAACTTGCACCTGCACGATTACTAATATTGACCTTTGCATTCATGATGCTTTACTCCTATCTAGCAAAGAAATTGCTAAATTCACTTTTGTTTTTCTTAATTGTTATATTACGTGTTTAAAAATTGGCTATAAGTGCAGATAAGGTCAGGAAAATATCAGTTAAGGACATGAGGAGAAAAAATAATGATAAGTGAAATTATTTTTTTGACGCAAGGAAATAAAGCACTGCTTTATTTCGACGCAAAAGAAATGAATAATAACAATGCTTTTTCGACGTAAGAGAAAAGACCAATAAGTGAAATTATTTTTTCGATGCAAGGGAATAAAACACTGTTTTATTTCGACGCAAAAGTAAATTGCGATAGCGAGATCACTTTATAAGCTAAGCAATCGAGATACAAAAATCCTCACGCATAAAAAAAGCGCCCCAAAGGGACGCTTTTTTTTCACACAATCAGCG